>NZ_LCWN02000043.1:0-18634 GCF_002078205.2 Vulcanisaeta sp. EB80 | reverse complement strand
GGTACTGCAACTTAAAGATGCCAGCATTATCAGCAGCCCAGTAGGAGCAGTAGGCACAAGTGAACATAACAACCTTCCCCTCAGCCCCCTCAGCCAAAGCAGCCTCAACCTGAGCCAAAATAGCGTCATCGCTTGGCCAGTCCATGTCTAATGCACCGTATGGGCATTCGCCGACGCATGCACCGCAACCTTGACATGCAGCCTCATTTATCTTAATGACATGCCCCGGCTTACCCTCTATTGCATTGAATGGACATGCCTTAACACACATCATACAACCCACGCACTTGTTTGGATCCACCCTGGGTATTAACGAATCCTTCACTATCTGCCCAGTGGATAACAGCGCCAATGCCTTACCAGCCGCTGCAAAGCCCTCCGTAATAGCCTCCCCAAGGCCAACATCCGACCTAGCGGCACCAGCAATAAATACACCGGGGGTCATTGTATCAACTGGGCCTAATTTAACGTGGGCCTCTACGAAGTGTCCATCATTGTACTTTGCCAACTTCAGAATCTTAGATATGTCCTCCGTATTCGGCTTCATTGGTGTATTCACGAGTATTGAGGTAAAGTGCACAGTAACTGGGCCTCCCAGCTCTACGTCATTAACGATCATGGAGTCCCCATTGATGGTTACGTGAGTGTTCCACGAACCATCCCTGGATATCCTGAGGAAGTAAACGCCGGATCTCCTGGCTTCCCTATATATATCCTCAAGCTGTCCCACGGTCATCATGTCCCTATACACAACGTACACGTTTCTGCCCTCCTTAACGTACCTAATCGCTAGGTTGAGCATGACGCTTTGGCAGTAGGGCTTACCGCATAGGTCCAGTATCACCACATCATTGCCCAACTCCCTAGGTGGGCCTGTGAGTACGTCGTAAATGGAAATGGCCCTTGAATCATCGAGGCCTAACTCCTTAGTCGTAATTGGATTAGCCCCTGTGGTTACTATGATGGCCCCAACATCCAACTCCTCATTGTTTGTTAGAACCACATGGAAATTACCGGCAAATCCGCTCACCTCCCTCACTGTTGTATTGAATATCACCCTAACACCAGCCCTCAGGGCTCTCTTGATTAGGTTATTAAGGGCTTCATAGGCCGTCTCGCCCTCCGGCAATGCCTTAATCAATGATTGAGCCACCAATCCACCGCACTTATCACCCCTCTCCACCACGATGGTCTCCACACCCGATTCTGCGAGGGCCGTGGCCGCGGCAAGGCCTGCCGGTCCACAACCGATGATTAAGGCTCTATTGATGACGGGTATCTTCAATTGCTTAACAGGTCTCAACCTAAGGGCTTCTGCAACTCCCATTTTGATCATGTCCTTTGCCTTCTCAGTAGCAACCCTCCTATCAGGATGAACCCAGGTGTCTAGATTCCTAATATTAACCATGGTAACCAGGTATGGATTAAGCCCAACCTTCCTCGCGACATCCCTAAATATGGGTAAGTGCGTGGCTGGTGAGCAGGCGGCTATGACAACCCTATTCAACCCCTTCTCCCTAATCACCTGCCCAAACCTCTCCAAACCTGGCTTGGAGCAGGCGAAGGGTATGCTCTCGGCATGGACAACGTTGGGAAGCCCCTGGGAGAACCTAACCAACTCATTCACATCAGCAACACCGGCTATGTTCGAACCACAATGGCACACAAAAACCCCAACCCTAACCTCCTCACCAACCGCTAATTCAGTTACTGACTCCTCAAGAGATTTTGTGGGTTTCGTCATTAGGGCAGCCTGCGTTGCGGCAGCCCACGCCATAACCACGGACTCTGTAATATCCCTAGGCTCTGTGGCGGCACCTATGGCGAATATGCCGGGTTGTGATGTGGCGACTGGGTTCGCAGGGTTCGTACTCACGAACCCATACTTATCCAATTGCATTCCTAACAACACGGACAATTTCCTCAAATCACTCGGTGGTTTAAGCGCGGGTGCCAAAACCACCATGTCGAACTCCTCGATATCAGTCTTACCAGTCCTGGTATCCTCGAGCCTCACCCTAATGCCACCATTATTGTAACCAATGATTTGGGGTCTACCGTGGATTATCCTAACCCCCTCCTCCACAACCTTCCTATATAGGTTGTCAAACAATTTACCGTAAGTCCTAATATCATTCATGTAGAGTAACGTTACATCCTCCACCCCATGATTCTTGGCATAGATCGCTTGCTTCAGAAGGTATTCACAACACACCTTCGAGCAGTAACTATTGTATTTCTCATTCCTAGACCCAACGCAGGACACGAGCAATAATTTCCTTGGGTGCCCCCTATCCGCTGGCTTGATTATCTCGCCCATTGTTGGACCAGCTGAGTTGACCAATCTCTCGAATTCCAGCGACGTGAGCACATTGGGGTGAGAGCCATAACCAAGCTTTTTCAGGGCTTCGCCACCCTCTAACTCGTAACCCGTGGCAACGATTATCGATGAAACACCCCTCTCCACTATCCTAGGGGTCATGGTGAATACGATGGATCTCGGCTCACAAACCTCGGTACACCTATTACATACGATGTTATCGGGCGGCTTGTTTAGGCAAATATCCGGGTCTATGACGTATATACCAGGCACTGCTTGGGTGAAGGGTTGATAAATAGCCTTCCTAGTGCTTAACCCCGCATTATACTCATCCGGCGCAACCATTGGACATACACCCGTGCATAGGCCACACCTGGTGCACTCGTCAGTGACGAACCTAGGCTTAACCAATATCTTAGCCCTATACCTACCAGGCTCTCCGGAAACCTCGAGGACTTCAGATGATGTTAATATCTCCACGTTCTTCAACCCACTAACCTCAGACATCAATGGTCCCTCGATGCATATGCTGCAGTCCAGCGTTGGGAATGTCTTGTCCAGTTGAGCCATCTTACCACCGATTGATGGTGACTTCTCGACAAGGGTCACTTTACGACCCATCCTGGCTAGGGCTAGGGCAGCCTCAATACCGGCAATACCACCACCAATTATTAGCACCCTATCATACTCAACCACAGGCCTTGGTACTGGCTTTGTGAGGTCTACGTATTCCTCACGCTCCACGTATATCGCATTCCTAGGGCACACATTGCCGCAGTAATTACATGCCGTGCACTCCTCCTCCCTACCAGCCTTAATCACCGGGTAGAGGTAACCCTTGGCATTGGGTTTCTTGGACCACTCCAGGATGCCAACGGGGCACCCATCGATGCATAATCCATCCCCAATACAGAGCTCCGGCACTATCTTCAATCTACCCAGCGGTCTCCTAACCTGGTTAGCATCAAGCCGTTTACTCATTAATGCCAATTTACTTATAGCTTTTAAATATTTTATCTACGTCAAACGAAGAATAACCATTAACCCCCTGACTAATATCCTAATAAAACATAATTTTAATAATAAATAATTATAGAAAACAAATCACTGCGTGGATAATTTAATAACCAACAAATCACTATAGATAGGCCCCTTAGGCGTTAAAACACTCCTCTTAAGCCTTATGCTATCAACGACCTGGGTTCCGAAGTCCACATTCCCCCACTTCTTAATGACCTCCATGTACCTATCCCAATTCCTCACATACCTAACCCTGGCAATGGTCAAATGAGGAACGAAACCCCTCTCATCCCTCTCACCAATATCACCAGTGAGTCTCATGATTAACTCATGAAGATTCGCCAAATCCCTGGCACCCTCCTCAATACCCACCCAAATAACCCTAGGCCTCTCTATGCTTGGGAATGCGCCAACACCCCTCATGTGTATTGTGAACTGCCTGTACTTGATGCCGCCCAGCCTTTTCTTAATCTCCTCGACAAGGTCCTTGCTAATTTCGCCAATGAACCTAAGGGTTATGTGGAGATTCTCGGGCTCCACGGGTTTCATGTCAACGCCTGAGCCCATCAATTCCTTCTGCATCCTTACTATCGGCTCCTTCAACTGGTCAATTAAGTCCACGGCTATGAAAACCCTATAAATTTCTCTCGACATTGTCCTACGTACTCCATTAAGGAAATAATTAATTTTTACTGGCCCAAACTACCCTGCCCACTCATCTCGTGAATCCACTTATTAAGGAATTCACACTTTTCTGGTGTTATTTCGTCTGTTGTGCCACATACGTCGATGTATGGGCAGTAGAAGCATGGTATCCTGGTTAGCAGATCGTAAGTTAAAACCTTCATTAATGATCCAGCCTCGATCAATTCCTTGGCAACAGTCATACCCAGTTCTGTCAACTTGACCTTATACATTATCTTCTTCTTACTACCCACATTCTCCTTCTCCAACAAGCCCCTCTTCTCGAGTTTGTTGATGAACGGCATCCCGGCCTTGCTCTTGATACCCATGACCTTCCACACGTCCTTTAGCATAACTTCACCGCCCGCCTTATAGATCTCCGTGAGTATCCTCGTTTCCTTATCATTCAATTCCCTAATTATTGAGGACGCCTCATCACTCACGAACAACCCTTAGTAAAGCCCCTTAAAAACACTTAACTTTTACACATCAATCACGATATTCATCTTTGAAATTATCTCCTTATACCTATTTCGAATTGTGACATCGGTTATCCCCGAAGCCTCAGCTACATCCCTCTGCCTCTTCCTCACGCCCACTAGGGTCACGGCTATGTACACCGCTGACGCAATTAGTGCATAGAATGTTCTACCATTCGTCAAGTGTTTACGTCGACCCTCATTAACTATGTCCATTGCCAGTTTCGTCACGTAATACCTAACGTCCTCATTAAGCCTAAGCGTATTAATAACCTTTTGAAGGAATCTACCCAGCTCCTCTTGGCTCTTAATGACAATACCCTCATTACCAACCACCCGCCTAACAAGCTCAAGAAGTCTACTAACCCTCTTGCTTCTCTCAATACCTAACGTGTTCCTCAACTCACGAAGCGGACAAACAAGCCTTGCTCTTTTGCACGACACATAGAGTAGAACCAAGGCCAAGTCCCTAGTCCTAACACCCCTCAAATCGTATTTACTCGATAATTGCCTGAGTAGCACAAGCGCCTCATCAATAACACTACTTGGTAAGTTCAATTTATACCTAACCTGCTCCAGAACCTCGTGAAGCTCGGCAACCCGTCTCTCGGTGTATTGATATTGATTGAACTTATTTAATCGTATTAATGCCCTCAATCTATTCTGAAGTGTGGGATTATGAACATGCTTGGTCTCTATCACCGAACCACCAAGTCCATGGCCAGGTAAAGCCGGGCTTATCGGCTTCGCCCTTTCGTAAATCATTGCCTCCTCACCATTAAAGGCCCTCCACTCAGGGCCGAGATCCACCACGTGGTCCTGAATTACAGAACCGCAATGTCTACAGACAAATTGACTATACTCAGAATCAAACACTATATCCGTAGATCCACAGTACGGGCACCTAAGTATGTCCTGCTTAATGAGTCTACCTGGCGTGACCATGCCTACCACCTCTCCTTCTCAAGTCAACATCCCTAACATAGGCGGGTTTACCCACGAATTCATTGACCTCTGGCAACTGTGGGTCAGGTTTCACCAGACCATACGGTGAATTCACGGGGCCGATAATATCGTATAAAACACCAAGCCTTCTCATTGAGTAATCATAAATAGTGACCCCCAGGGGAGGGGTAGTTGATAGTTTTAGTACGAACCTCCCATCACGGGACACGTGCAAGATGTCACCAACCTTCCTGAGCATCCAGCGTATACGTCGTATACAATATTTAAAAGTAATACTTTTCGTCGGGTAGAATATCTGTGTAATACAACCGTATTAGGTGAAAAATAGTAAGGTATAACTATACACATGTCCGCCAACTATAAATAATGCGCATAATCATACAAAAAGAATATAAATATGATAGTCGAAAACCCTGTGTGCTCATTGTCGTGGCACTGGGGGGCAACGCCTTCGCCAGAGAAGGTGGTAAGGTCGGTTTACCGGAAGAGCAGATAGAACGCGTTAAATTAGCAGCCAACGATATAGCGGACCTCATTGAGGAGGGTTTTGATGTTGTTGTGACCCATGGCAATGGACCACAGGCAGGGCTTCTGTCCGAGAAGGTTGGTGATTACCTAAGCCTAGACATGATAGACGCGGCCACGGAGGGCTGGATGGGTTACTTAATAGCCAACGCCCTTACCAACGAGTTTAGACGGCGGGGTATTCGGCGGAACCCTGTTGTGGTTATTACGCGAGTCATAGTTAATAAAAACGATGTAGTCTTCCAAAACCCCACTAAGTTCATAGGTCCTCTGTATGATAAGGAAACAGCCGATAAATTGACTAGGGAGAGGGGTTGGGCTTTTAGGTGGGATGTACGCGGCGGCTACAGGAGGGTTGTACCATCACCCGAGCCACAGGGCATAATGGATATCGAATTAGTAAGGTTACTGCTTAGGGAGGGTTTTGTGCCGATTACCGTTGGTGGTGGAGGAATACCTGTGACAATAAATGGTGAAATTCACGGTGTTGAGGCTGTTATCGATAAGGACTTAGCAAGCCAGGTTTTAGCTAATGCCATAAACGCCGATTACATGTTAATACTCACAGACACAGATTACGTGTACTTAAACTACAAGAAACCGAACCAAAGAAAACTTGCGGAGATCACAGTGGGTGAAGTCGAGAAATACTATAACGAGGGACAATTCCTGCCAGGAAGTATGGGGCCTAAGGTATTAGCCGCAATACGATTCTTAAGGAGCGGCGGTAAGGCCGTGTATATAGGACCGCTTGGTAGGGCCAGGGATATACTTAAGGGCGTTGTGGGAACACGGATAATTGCGTAGTACCCTTATTCAGGTGATGATTTTAATTTTAGATCAATTATTTGGAACGGCTTTATTTGCCGTTAAATATTCGATTAGTTTCCTCACTAACATAGCCATGCCTAAGTACTGAACCCTTCAATTCTGGTTGGTATTTGGGCATTACCCATTGTATGACCCCCTCCTCGCTCTGTTGGGCGGGGTTTAATCTTGGGGGTCTCGGGTGTTACTCCCTCCTTGGGGGTTATTGGTTTTATGCCGTTGGTTGTTACTATGTAGGTTAGTATTTTCTTTGGTGTTGGTGTTTTGTAGCCTACCTTCTTTGCGATATTCCTTGCTGCGTTTATGTCTGCGTTGATTTTTATGCCCGTTACTGGGCATATGTACAATTCCCTCTTTACCCTACCGTTTTCGTGCTCCGCATTGCATATTGAGCATTGTTTGCTTGTTCCGTACTCATTAACAACATGCAGTTTGATTCCGTATTCCTGCAACACCTCACCAAGCCAATTGATTACCTTCGTATACCACCAAATATTGGTGTTGAACTCATTACCATTATCTTGGCTAACTAGATACGGATAACCAATGAATACCTCGTCAATGCCTATCTGCCACAAGGTCTTCGCCAGAAATCTAATCGCCGTTCTATAGTAGTGCCTCAACCTCTCCCTCCTCTTGAAAACCGCATGCAGGTAGAATGCGTGGTACTTTTTCCATGATTCGAATCCGTGGTTCCTCAACCAATCCCTAATCGCTTGGTAAGTGCCTATTTCACGCTTCCACCAATAATACTCAGCCTTCACTGTCGAACCCTTTATGAGCATTGCAACGTCAGTGTGATTAAACACCACCGCAAACAGGTTGTTCAAGCCAATATCAATAAACGCCTTATTACCACCTTTAGGATTCTCGATTTGTATCTTATCATGGACGCCCCTCACGTAACCCCTCGGGTTACTCCTCGATGGCTTCCCCCAACGGTGATTGGTACATATGCGAACCACCTACCATCCTCGTACTTTATTATGAGTGTGCCTTGCTTACCGCTCCACTTTATCCTTCCTGCATACTTTATCCTCAAACCCCAGTCCTTTAGGACCAAGTAGCCCTCGCCATTGTTGATTGGCTCTAGGTAGTACCTATCGTTCCTCACCAAAATCCTTAGCTCCCTCTTCCCCAGTAGCTTATCCTTCCAGAAGCCTGGCGGTGATGGTTTACCCATGAATTTAGGCAACTTGCCTTGCCTGTACAGCTTGAGTAGTTCGAAGAATGAGTTCCACATCCAATTATTTAGGTTAATCACCTGACCGGCATTCACGCCTAACACGCTATTGTATTTGTAGTAAAACTCATGCTCTGTACCCTCGAAATCAACCCTACCCGTTTCCCTATACTGCACCAATCTAGCATAATTAAGCTCATTCCATAACCTAGCAGTAGCATCTGCAATCCTCCGCAACTTCCTCTCCTGAGAACCACTAGGCAACAACCTAAGCCTAACAGTACGCACATTACTCCGCTTGGAAGAAGAGGGAGTGCCCGGGTTGGTGAAAAGGGTGGGTAATCGACCCACCAACTCACCCGAAGAAAAAGGCACCAACCCAGGCACCAGCCACCAACAAAGCAGGGTTTTTATAAACCTAATTCGAACTTAAACCTCCTAATTAAGGCGTAGTCAAATATTATTATGCCCTCGATAGAACCAAGTAGGCCTCCATAGGTTAATAACCAATTGTATAGATAGCCGTACGCAGAGCCGTAAAATGTCCATGCACCCAGGATTATTGAAATAATCACAACTATCACAACACCCCTAAACCAAGTGAGTCTCTTCGGGAATGTATTTGCAAAATCATACGCGGGTCCCACTGTATTTGCAAAGACATTTACTGCAAACGTGGCTAACATAAAGACTATGTTTATAAAAATCGCCAATCCAGCCGGCAGATATAGTGTGGTGATTAGTATCGGGTCCCAAATGGGTATGTGGTATAAATACATGATTGCACCTGTAGTCATTATCCCAAGTAAACCAACCATAACCATCATTAACGGCATGAAGGATTGACCAACCACCTGCGCAAACTGGCTCTTTGCGAACCTCGTGTAATCAGGCATTGACAATGCCATCGTAGCCCAATAGGCAACGTTAGCGTTCAAGAAGGCCAACCATGCAAGCCAGTAGTTAAGTCCGTGAATTGTTGGCGAGACAATAATACCACCATAGTGCCAACCAGCCCTTGACATGAAAATGCCCCATATCATAAGGAAGCCCAGTAAAATCAATGGCGCAGCCGACCTTGCGAACCACTTAAGCGTTGGTTGCGCCTCAGGCACAGGTGAGAAGTACAGTAGGAGCAATTGGAGCGCTATTATCGCGGCGAAGGTCACCCAAAAGACTGCTGGGAATGCTAGGCTTAGTGTAAATGGGTTCGCCACACCCTTCGTAACAAGACCCTGTATTACATTCAATTTATGGGTGATTATCGCGTATATTCCAACGGCAGCCTCGGTCATTATGTACGTCTCTATGCCCCACCAACCAGCCCCAATCACTGCCCTAACCCAGCTCGGGAATATGGCGCCATAAACACCCCACCTCGTCCTGGTAAGCACGGGTTCCGGTATGCCATACCTAGCGCCACCGTGCGACTGTATAATCATTGGTATTAAGACGATAACATTACCCAGAAACACAGCCAGTAGTGAGTCCCATGTACCTAAACCGAAGGCTAAACCAACGCTAACTAAGGACCAACTGGGCACTATAAATGCCATACCAAACCAAATCGCTGCATATGTGTACCAATCCCAATTCCTCTTATTAATTGGTGTTGGATGAAAGTCTGGATTCCATAGAAACCCCTCTTCTGGATACCCTTTGACCAGCTCAACCTGTCCTCTCTCAGCATCATATTTTACATCCTTAACCCTCTCCGTTAGGTAGCCCAAGATGCCCTTCCCTCATCTCACGATGTTCTTATAAGCGTTACTTTTAATTTAATTAAGTAATCGAAATTTGTGAAATCAATGCCGATAAAGCAAATTAAGGACTATTTTAATGAACATATCGATGGATATCGTGATTACAGAACCTCTTGAGGATTTACTCATTGTTAAGTTGAATAGACCTGAGAAGAGGAATGCCTTCAGTCTCGAGTTAACCCTGAGGACTAGGGATGCCGTGTCAACCGGTTGTAGGGACTTTGATGGTGTGATCTTAACCAGTGAGGGTAAGGTTTTCTCGGCTGGTCTTGATTTAGCCGAGATCTATGGGTTCAGCACGATTGAGGAGTCCACCAGATACTTCTCGGCTATTAAGGACTTAGCCTTAACCGTGGCTAATTGCGAGAAGCCAATCGTGGCTTTAGTGAATGGTTCGGCTTACGGCTTCGCCACGGAGCTACTTTACTTCTTTGACCAGGTGATCGCTGTTAGGGGCTCGGAGTTCTCGTTACCCGGCATTAGGTATGGGCTTGTGCCAGTAACCCCAGCCTTCACGCCCTACCTCTTTGGGATGCTGAGGTCTAGGTTCTTCCTGGATAGGGATTTCAAGCTCAGCACCGAGGAGGCTCTCAATTGGGGCATTGTCAATAAGATTGTTGATAACTTGGATGAGGGTCTTAAGGTATCCGTAGAGCTCGTGAGGAAGCTACGCAGTATACCCCAGGGTGTGTACCTGGAGCTTAAGCGGTTAATGATTAGGTCAATAATAGGTATTGTTGAGGATAGGTGGGACGAATTATTAAGTACCTTAGCCAGGGAATCGCTGAAGCGGGACGTTAAGGATAAACTGGAGGAGTTCTTGAAGAGATAGGAAATTATTTATTACTCGCCCAAGGCACCTTATTAAATGACCAGGGTGTTCGATAGCGGTGAGTACAGAGTATACGTCAATGGGGATATCATGGTGTTTAAGCCCAGCAATGCCAGCGCACGGGTATTAATATTGACACCACCCGGTATAAAGCCCCAGTTCTACTCATTACTGGCTGTGCTACTTGCCAAGTCAGGCATTGAATCAATAATTCCTAAATCACCCTTGCCATGCAACGAACATGGCTTAAGGAACTTGGTTACCAGGTTAATAAACAATCATAAGCCTAACCTGGTAGTGGCGCTTGGATTTAACGTAGACTATGTTTATGGCCCTAGGCTCACCATAGGCTTTGATGAGAGCGCTGGCACGATGCAACTCCTAAGTTCTCAAGTACCTGGGTCTATTTACATGGTGAGTGACCAATGTGGGCAGGTTGGACGAGCTTTGGTTAATGCAGACTTTATTATTAAGGGGACGCTGACTCTTGATTCGATTATTAAGATTAGGGACTTAATACTGAGTTCCATACCGTTAGACGCAAGTAAGGAATAAAATCATTATTAAATACAAATACTAGATAAAGGGAGGGGGTTAGCGTGAAGGTACCTCTATTCATGGAGTTTGAAGGCAGGAATGTCTTGGTAATTGGTGGTGGGGGAGTTGGTACTCGTAGAGCCGTGAAATTCCTCATGGCTGGCGCCAACGTTAGGGTAATTGGTCTAGAATTTAGTAATGACTTAGTTAGGTACGCTGAGCAGGGAAAGGTCGTACTCATTAAGGGCGATGCAAGAGATCCAGGTTTGCTTCGTAGTAATATTGAGTGGGCTGACCTGGTGGTTATCGCAACAAATGACCCAATTGCGAATGAGAATGCCAGGAGGATAGCCAGGGATCTTAAGAAGTTCTTTAATGATGCCACCAACGCCGAGGAGACGGAGGTTGTCGTGCCATTTGAGGGCGAGATAAATGGTATAAGGATTGCGGTAACCACCGAAGGATTAAGCGGTGTTGTGGCTAGGAGAGCCCTTGATGAGATACTACATATTTTGAAGGATGATGAGGAGTTGATGAACATGGCCCGTGTTTGGTATGCCGTAAAGAGCAGGATTAAGGAGAGTGTTAAGGATGTGAAGGCTAGGTTGAGGCTATACATGGAGCTTGATAATGATGAGAAATTCAATGAGTTAGCAAGGAAGGGTCTTATCGATGAAGCGCTCGATTATGTGCTACATAAAATTGAAAACAAAACATAGTAATAGAATATAATATCTTTACTGATTTTTACCGGAGGTTTATTTTAAGTCAATTGAAATGTTCTGAGCATTAATGGCTTGGATAATTTAGCCACCAAACGCCCTATCTCCCGCATCGCCTAAGCCGGGTATTATGTAGCCCCTCTCATTTAATTCTGGGTCTATGGATACGGTGTATATCTCAGCAAACGGATACTCCTTAAACACCCTCTCTATGCCGTACCTCGTGGCTATAACGCTCACGACTATTGTCCTCTTTGGATTGCCATACTTAAGTACATGCCTAAGGACCGTAACTATTGTGGAGCCTGTGGCTAGCATGGGGTCGGCAATTATTAATACGTCGTCGCCGAATATCCTGGGAACTTTAACGTACGTAACCTCAATATCAAAATTCAGCGAGCCAGGTTTATGGGATTCCTCAACCCTCCTAGCACTTACCACGCCCATTCTTGCGTTAGCGAAAATCTTAACGAGACCCTCAACAAGAGGCATTGCCGCCCTAAGGACTTGAATTATTACAACGTGATCTAGATCCTTAATCCTAACCCCCTTAGCCTTAACCCCGAGTGGTGTCTCGACCTCGACTGTTTCGATATCCATTGACTTAACAATCTCATAACCCATCAATCTACCAAGCCTGACGAGGCCCTTCCTAAACTCTATCTGCTTCGTATTCTTGTCCCTAAGGGTCGTTAAAATGGCTTGAGCCAGTGGATGATCAATAACTACGACACGACCCAAGGAAGACCCGCCCTTTTGCATAAATGTTTATTTATAAGTATTTTCACAGATATTTCCGTAGTATTACGTGAAGAGAATGGTAGCCGCTGAGGGTTGGTGATGAGGGTTCAAAGCGCGGATAACTCGTTATTCGCTTTGTCATGAGATCGTGCAAAACCCAGCCCTAATTACTTAATAGGTTAGGGTCTTGATAGATCCTCTCGATAATTCAAGAAGCTCGAGCTTATCGATGCTTAGATACGTCTTTAACGTGTTTATAAATAGGTCAAGACCTCTCTGCGTATTTAATAAGGGCGCCTTATATTGAGCGCCTGCGGCATACCTATGACCACCGCCACCAAGTTTTATAGCTACCTGCGTGCAATCGTATGGACCATTCTTATCAGCACCGCAATAGTACCTAAAGGTTCTCCTACCGAGCCTCAACAGTATATTGACCATCCTAGCCCCTCTGTGCTGGAGCTCTATCGTCAATTGCCTATAGGATATTCCAAGGTTTATTGGGCTGTATATGTTAACCACATCCCTAATTGGTATTTGATTCGCAATCTCAAGCATGAGCCTCTTTGCCTTATCACCCCTCTCCACGAGTTTACGTATTTTGTTATTCTCAAGCGCCTGAAGACCATTAGTAGCGAGGGCCCTTGCTATGTAAAGCTTCTCTGAATAGGATGCAAACCTAACGGCTAAATCGAGTTCCTCAGCCTCCTTACTATTGATACTGGCTGTATCAGTCTCTATCGCAACTTTAACGAGACTATTAACTACGGTATCGCTCTCTAGATCGAGGGCTTTCATAGCCATTAATGCCGAGCACGGAGCCTCTGGATCGTAATACTCAACCTTGGCGCAGGGCTTATTTGTCTTGTGGTGATCAGCCCTTATTAGAACTTTACCTGGGCAGGGTAGGTCTGCTACGAATGTCCAATAAAAGCTCTTGATCCACCAGGACCTATTAACCTCACTTGGTGCGGCAAGAACCACGACACCATTGGGGTACTTCCTCAGGAATAGTGCGGCGCTCGTTATTCCATCAACATCACCACTATCACATAGTGCCAATGGTCTATTGCTCAACCTTGCCCACAATGCCGCCAGGAATCTCCTCATAGTGTATCCTCGTAGGAGGAAATCCTAAATAAAATTATTTCTCTTTACTCTTAAGATATTTTGAACAAACAGGGCAGTTTTCAACCCTGCTTAGCCTTATTTCATCAATAATCCAATTCTTACCATCAATAACCAACAACCTACTGGTTAAGGGTTCACCAATACCCGTAATCAGCTTAATGACCTCAAGGGCCTCTATAGAAGCAACAACACCAACAACAGGGCCAACTACTGGGCAGAAACCAACACACTGTGGTAGTGATTTTAATTGAACAAGTTCGTAGAGGCACGGAGTCTTGCCTGGTATTATCGTAGATACTTGGCCATACCAACCATTAACTGCACCATGAACTAGAGGCTTCCTTAATCTAACTATTGATTCATTAAGAACCTGCCTACTCAACCAATTATCAAGAGCATCAATAACCACATCAGCGTCCCTAATGATGTCGTCAACGTTATCCTCAGTCAATGCCTCACCAACAGACCTAATCCTAACAGTGGAGTTAAGATCATGGAGTCTCCTAGCGGCAACCTCAACCTTAGGCTTGCCAACATCCTCTTCCCTATAGAGTAATTGCCTGTGCAAATCTGATATGCTTACTGTGTCATAATCAACAATCGTTAATTCGCCAACACCCGCACCAACCAGGTAGAGGGTTACGAGAGATCCAAGGCCTCCAAGACCTATGACGGCGACACGAGCCTTGGATAACTTCTCCTGACCCTCCCTACCAATAACGGCTATTTGCCTCGAGTACCTATCCATTAATTGCATGATCCTCATTCTATTTTGGGGAATATTAATAAAAATTATTAAGGATTATGTGTGCATTATCAACGACCATGAGGAGCACCAAGTCCCTATCGCCATATCTACCAATCTTAACCATAAGAGTTGGATCCGGGGCGAACACATTCCTAATCTCATACCTATCACCAGGTAATAGCGTTATGATAGGAATAATACTGGCCACATACCCATTCGTTGAGGCTGCAAGCTCGTTTGTGGCAGGCTACATGGCGGATAAGCTGGGTAGGAGATTAACATTGATTCTTGGTTATGCATGGTTGCTCATGTTCATGGTCGCTGTGTACGCATCAATATCGATAATGAAAGACCCCCTCTTTACCGCGGCATTTAATGGTGCAATTGGGTTTGGTGCCGCACTAGTTTTGGTCTCAACACTGGCCATGATAACGGATTTGACAGAGCACGGTTATAGGGGCTTGGGTATGGGGGTTTTTGATTTTCTAAATATATTTGGTTACGCGAGTGGTTATATGGTGGGGTCAATCCTATACCAGGTATTTAAGAGTCCCACAGCCTTCATAGTATTATTGTTATCGCTTGCCTTACTCTACGTGGTCATCATGAGGTACATAATCGAGACGAAACCCATCAGCGGCGTCACGTACCTAAACCCACTTAGGGGTGTTTCGAGAAGAGCCATACCAACACTGCCCCTATGGTTCTCAATAACCACGATACTTGGAGCAGCGATATATTCGGGAAGAGCCATAGGTAGCATTGAAGGTGTATTGCCAGTGCACGTTGGTGCGTTATTCCTCGGCGCAACCCTGGTTATTGGGTTGGGCTCAGTATTCTTTGGATACGTATCGGATAGGTTGGGTAGGTTAAAAACAATGGGCATTGGCGTGGTGGGAGTATCGATAGGCCTCATCACCCTAACCACATTATTACTGATCGGGGTCAACCCAATAATTGCCATAGCCATCTCGGCACCATTCATATTCATGGCATCGGCCATAGTCCCCTCAATACTCGCGTTGACTGGTGACGAGGCATTAATAAGTATGAGGGGATCAGCCATGGGGCTCTATAGCCTGGTCCTCGGTGTGGGCATGGGCGTGGGTAGTTTATTGGGTAGCTACTCCTACGTGACCCTTGGGCTTGGGGGCATAGCATTGCTAGCCCTGGTAATATTCACGGTATCGCTAGCACTATATGCGATATTGAGGATAACCCTAATTGCTAGGCGATGAGTTGATAACGAACCACCAACTGGGCATTACCACCCTTGCCCCTAAGGTCAACAATTAATGAGCTGCCCTCCTCACGCGACCTTATCATCAATGGGAAACCAAGCAACTTAAGCCTCGCCTTAACAGCCCCTAACACGGATCTAGGAATTTTCAATTCATCACCAAGCCTTTTCACCACATCCTCAATCACGCAATCCACATAATCCTCACCGCAATTCTCAAGCTCAGCCTCGATAATGTCGCCATCAACATGCTCAATGTACTTCACAACACCGCCCTCCAGGACCCACTCACCATGGTAATTAACCAGCACCAAATCAACAAGGGAGGACATACAACTGTAATTAAGGTAAGGACTAATAAAAATTAACGATGCGAGAAGCTTATAAGACCTAAAGGGAGATTTGATGATGGGCCCGTAGCTCAGCCAGGTAGAGCGGCGGGCTTTTAACCCGTAGGTCGTGGGTTCGAATCCCACCGGGCCCGCTAACTTTTCAATTTAGCATCTAAACAGTCTGTTTTATTAATACCTGGTTTCGTAGGATGGGGTGGACGAGGTATTTAGCAAACTTAGGGTGGAGTTGCAAAACGCCCTTGTTGAGGCTGGTTTTGAAAGATCTACAGAGGTACAGAGGATCGTTATCCCAAGGGGTTTGATGGGATTTAATGTTGTCATGCAGGCGAGGACGGGTAGTGGAAAAACAGCCGCCTACTTATTACCCATAATGAACTCTATGGTCGGTAAGGTATCGGAATCCTTGGTTGTCGTACCTACACGTGAACTCGCTATTCAAGTTGCTGAGCATTTTAGCATGTTTAATAAATACCTAGGATTCAAGCACGCCTTAATTTATGGGGGAGTACCTTATAATACGCAGATAAGGTTCGTCAAGGATGCATCCTTAATAGTCGCAACCCCTGGTCGTTTACTTGACCTTGTAAGGAAATCATACCTAGACCTCAGTGCGGTTGACTTTTTGGTTATTGATGAAGTCGATAGGATGATGGATATGGGATTTATTAACGATATATACGTAATATCAAGCCTTACGCGCAATAGAAGGCAAACGTTTGCTGCCACCGCCACAATACCTGAGAAAGTTCGTGAATTAATGACTAGAGTAATAAAGGATCCATTTTTCGTGAGGGTTGGAGATCACGAGTACGATATTCCACCTATGGAACAACTGGTGTATTTAATTAATGGTTTTTGGAGGGAGAGGTACGACATCGTTACCAAGGAATTGGAAGGAAAGACGATGATTTTCACAAACACTAGAGAAAGGGCATATAGGCTCTATAAGCAATTACTACGTAGTTATAATGCGTTACTTTTACATGGCGGTATGAAACAATTCACTAGGGAAAAGGTGCTGGGTAGGTTTAGGAATTCCCAGGGCGATCCTATTTTGGTTGCGACTGACTTGGCATCACGAGGGCTCGATATAATTGATGTAGAGTTAATAATAAACTTCGACACGCCCAGAGATCCGGAAACCTATATTCACAGGATAGGCAGAACTGCAAGGCTCAATAGGGGAGGTCGCACTGTGACGCTAGCGACTAAGGACGAGATGCATGTAATAGATGCAGCGGCTAGACTTAGTGGATCAACATATAGATTAATTCGCCGGGTTTGATTACTTGCTCTAGGACTCAAACCTGGATGGTGGTATTGGATCACCGTACGCCCCCTTCGCCTCGATTAGTCTTTGTTTCTGTTCCTCAAGTATTTCAAAGAATTTCCTTGGTATTGTCGGTATTTCTGAATATATCTTCCATATCCTGTCTATCTTATCGAGTAACTTACTAACCCTTATTGCGAATTGCTTATTATAGTCCTCGAGCCTGTAGTCCCTATTGAGGACACTGCGGAATAACTCTCTCAGGTCCTCGTACCTCGGTACGTAACCTATCGGTGTTGTTATGGCGCTGACCTCACCGTGCACCCTCCTCTCCATCCACTGAAGCCAAACCCTCTTATCCTCCTTACTGTTCAGGAACCTCCCCTGCTCATCCCTGAGGAAATAATTAACGCCGAATATCTTCGGTGGCTTTTCTAAACCCTCACCGAACTTTAGGTAATTCGTTATGTAGACGCCAAGGTCTACAGAGAGGAAGTCGAGATTAGCCATTGGGTTGAACTCCCTCTCGCCAGGCTTACCTATTACTGCAGCCGTTCTTTCGGACTCAAGAGATGCCGCTATTGTAACTACACCATGGTCCCAATTAAAAGCTTCGAAGACGGGCACCCAAGTATCTGGATCCCTACCGCCAAATATTAAACCACCAACCACCACTCCATTGGGATCGTCATACTTAGGATCCAGGTTCTTGAAGGCCTTCAGTGGTACCGTGAACCTGGCATTGGGATGGGATGGCGGTATTGGATTACCCTTATCGTCGGTCTTACCTTTCCACCACTTACCCGTGTAATTAGTGCCTCTCTCAGGCACCGGTTCTCCCTTACCATTCCAATAAACGCCTCCATCCTCGGTAATTAGGACGTTGGAGAATATGACCTCGCCAGGTTTCGTAAGTACTTCGTAAATTAGCGGATCATCGGTGGGATTTATACCCTCAATAATTCCGAAAACACCAACCTCGGGATTTACAGCCCTAACCTCACCATTAACGTTCCTTAGGTATGCCAGATCATCACCTATTAACCTGCCCAGCATTGCCGTGGAGGTCTTGCCCGACATGGATGGATAGGCGCCTGTGAAGTACGTAACCCTGCCTCTAGGGCCTTCAACGCCTATTATGAACATGTGCTCACTGAGCCAGCCTTCCTCCATAGCCCTCTTAATCGTGAGCCTAAGCGCCAACTTCTTCAGGCCTATGCTGTTACCACCGTATTGCGTGTTTACGGAATAGACAGTCTCGCTGAGTAAATCTATGTATATCCTCCTCTGCT
>NZ_LCWN02000042.1:0-18792 GCF_002078205.2 Vulcanisaeta sp. EB80 | reverse complement strand
TTGTCCGCAATAGCGTCTCTTATCATACTTACTAGGTACTTATTGAGTGTGAGTAGTAGTCCAATTGTTAGTAGTATTGCTGATATGCGTAATAAGCCGTAATTGTATAGTTGTGGGGCGTAATCCATGAAACCCAGTGTCCAGATTATGTAAAATTGAATGAATAATACAACTCCAGCGAACCGCAATGCTATCTCCCTAACGCCCATTCCCTCTTTCTCCTTACTTAATTCTTCTTTAATGTATTACTCATGGTTCACTGTTTCCATGAGCTTTTTGACCTTGTTTGTGAAGTTTTGTAGGTTGTATCTTTCCTTGCTCTTGTGTACTTTTTCCCTGTCTATGAGTTTTTCTGCGTTTTCTATTAGTTTTGGTATTTCCTCTATTGTGTTGTAGCCTAGTCCGTATTTTCCCTCCTCCAGTATGTCTGTCCAGGGTCCCCCTGTTTTTGGTGTTATTGGTATTGTTGCTGTGGCTATTGCGTCTAGTACGGCTATTCCAAAGTGTTCGTTTCGCTTTAGGTGTAGGTATGCTGATGCGTGTTTGTAGTACTCTTCCTTGGTTTTTTCGTCTGCGTTTGGTATTATTTCTATGTTCCTCTCTGTGCCTAATGCCCTTATTACTTCCCTTGATTCCTTGGCGTCTGTTCTTCCTATTATGATGAATTTCCTGTTGATTTGTTTGGCTATTGTCCTCAGTGCCCTTAGCCCCTTGTTCCACTCCAGTCTTCCCACGGTTAGTACGTAGTCCTCCTTCTCTGGCACCTTATCCGTGCTTATTGTGTAGTGTGGGCTTAGTATGTATTCGTGGTTTGGTTCTATCCCCATTTTTGGTAGTAGTTTTTTGGCTAGGTTCATTGT
The DNA here is from genome assembly GCF_002078205.2 of Vulcanisaeta sp. EB80. Taxonomy (NCBI): domain Archaea; kingdom Thermoproteati; phylum Thermoproteota; class Thermoprotei; order Thermoproteales; family Thermoproteaceae; genus Vulcanisaeta; species Vulcanisaeta sp. EB80. The sequence continues at coordinate 17,932 of NZ_LCWN02000042.1, read as the reverse complement.
GTACCTGGAGTTGTAAACCATGTATGCCCCATCGTATATTTTGTAAATCCTCGAGAGCACCCAGAATAGTGGCTTGTTTCTTATGTTGCCGTACTCATCTATTACGAAGTCTACAAAGGATAAGCCATGAAGTATTATTGGTCCTTTGTTGTGGGGTATGAAGTTTGGGTGGTTGTTTATGACCAAATCGCAATCGCCCACATACCCGCCCACTAGCCTGCCCAGCTTCCTGAAGTTTATGTAGTTGGTTAGTAGTGAGTATGGGTCGTACGAAGCCCTGAAGCCCACAGGCACAACCCTGCTTGGGTAGTTAATCCCAACCCTAGGCTCTCCGGCAATCACGAACTCCACCTCATGCCCAAGCCTGGTTAGGGCGTTGGCTAGCTGCAGGGCGTAGATCTGCCCACCACCGAGTCTCGTGAACTCCTCAAGTATGCAAACACGCATTTACGCACCGCATCCGGTGCACCCTTATAAACTGTGCCGTCGATGTTGCCCACTTTTTCTACTCGGTGTCCATATGCGTTACCAATAATTGGTAACGCAATACGAGCCACAAAACAACCACCAGCATGAAATCGCAACCCAGGTCTGCGCCGGGCAACGTAAGGTTAATAAGCAAAGCCCACAATCAAGTAATGGTAATGCATAGTGAACTAAAGAGCGAAATACTCAGGATGCTTCGTGAGGATGAGGAGTTTAGGTTAGCCGTAATGGGTTTGCTTGGTTATGCCGACCTCAAGTCCTCCGTGGATAGGCTTGTTGAGGCTGTCAACGAGTTAACAAAGCTAGCCAAGGCGCACGAGGAGAGGTTGGCGAAGCTTGAGGAGAGGGTGGCAGGGGTTGAGGATAGGTTATCGAGGGTTGAGGCAGCCATTGAGGAGTTAGTGAAGGTTGTGAAATCCCATGAGGAGAGGTTGGCTAGGCTTGAGACTGCAGTTGAGGAGTTAACAAAAATCGTTAAGGAGCATGAGGAGAGGTTGGCAAAGCTGGAGGAGAGAATGGCTAGCGCTGAGGAGAGACTCACGAAGGTTGAGGATAGGTTGACCAGGCTTGAGGCTGTGGTTGAGGAGTTGGCTAAGGCTACGAGGGAGAACACGAGGGCAATCAGTGAGTTGAGGAAGGCCATGGAGCATCTCGAGAGGAGGTTGACAGGAATTGAGAACATGCTCAACAACCTAACAATAGGCCTCGAGTACGAAGCCAACCACGTCGTCCAATACCTCCTCAAGCAGAGAGGTATTGAAATTAGGACGGGCGTCACGTACTTCGATAGGAAGTTCGAGTTCGACATCTACGGAGTGAGCGAGCAATTAACCGTAATCGGTGACGCCAAGGTGAAGGCCGGTCCCCAAACCGTTAGGAGGCTCGTTAGGAAGGTGAGGAGGGCCATGGACAGGTACCCAGACAGGTTCAAGGGAAAGGTCGTGACGGTCCTATACTGCCTAAGGGCATTGCCAGATGCCATAAAAGAGGCGGAGAGCCAGGGAATATGGCTGGTAGAGGACATGCAGCCAAGGACTGGGCTTAGCATATAAGCCTAGAGATCACGTTCACGAGGTTGGGCGTTCCCACTAGGCTGGTCTTTGCCTCCTGTGATTACGCATCCTTGCCTATGGCGCGTGGTCTAGCCTACACGTTAGCCTCCCTCCTCAAGTACCTCCTCAATAGTGGCACCATGTCCACCTGCCTCAATATTGGGTCCGCTATTCCATACTCACCCCTACCCCTCCGCTCAACGAAGTTATAACCCACCAATGAATTAAGTGCATTCATGAGCTCCCTATCGCCAACCCCCACACCAAGTATTGCAGATACCGCACTCTTTATCTCACTCCACCTACTGACTACCTTCAAGGCCTGGAGTACGGCTATGTATAGCGCCTTATTCACCTTGTCCTCCAGGAAGTGCTCTAATTCACTAAGCATTATCTTACCGCCCTCCTCCACCGTCATCCTTAAGGCATCCTCAAAACCCAACCCCCTGATCGCGTGGTAATTGCCGAACAATGTGAGCCAACCGATGATTCCATCTATTCGGCTAATAACCTCATCATACCTATTGAATGCCACACCCGCCTCCTCAAACCCCCTCCTCAGGAACTCCCTAGCCTCATCATCACCCAGCGGCCTCAACCTAACCTCCACAGGCGGTCTACCATACAGTGGTGAGTCGGGTCCTGGGTTTATTAGCGTCCTCATTAGTCCAACGTAGGAGCCCGTGAATATGAATGAAACCCGTGGGTTGCTTGCGAACACGTTGCCCAGTATCTTGAGGAATTGACCACCAACTCTAGAAAGCTCCTGAACCTCATCAAGCCCTATCACCGTCCTATCGCTTATAGATAGCAAAAGTTCCAATAGGCTATTCATAACCCTACGCCCACTCCTCACCGACACGCCGAGGGAGCCAACAACGAAGTTCAGGGAAACCCTGAGACCCAGGTTAATCCTCGACCTATTGATTTCATTAACCAAGAGTGAGAGCAAGTCCCTTAACGAGTTAACACCTCTGAGGTTCACGTACACAGCCCTAAACCCATCACCCTCAAGCTCCCTCAGAGCCACCTTAAGGAGACTCGTCTTACCAATACCACGCTGCCCACCAATAATCACCCAATTACCAGCCAAAACCTGTCTCCTAACGAACTCAAGCTCAGAATCCCTACCAAACAACTCATCCCTCGACTCCTTAGGATGAAGGTCAAAAAGCACTGCAGACCCACCAGTAACTGCAGAGTCTGCAGTTAATAAGCAAACCTCCGCAAACCCATGTTGAGTAAAATTTATATATGCGTTACCAATTATTGGTAACGCATATGATCCACGAAAAGTTAACACCTGGCAGCCTGCGGGCTCTCGTGAGATTGCTAACTGCAGTTGAAGATTTCTCACTGGCTCATGGTCGTGATCCCTACACTAGGGAGTTGCTTGGTGTTCTTCGTTCGTGGGGTTACGGCGAAAGCATCCTCCTGTTGGCTTGGGATTTGGGGCTTGTTGAGAGATATGATGATTATTGCAATGAGCGTAGCAGGAGGGTTTGTAGGTTCAATAGGTTGAGTGAGCGTGGACGTGAGTTCCTTAGGCATTACGGTGAGTTGCTGAAATTGCTTGGTTGATGATTGAGCCATCGCATATTAGTTAAGCCTGCTATTATCCTTGCATAATATAAGATGAAATATCGTTGGTGCTCCTCCTGGTGTTGATTATTTTTCCATGCCTTGCGTTGGTTGGTTCTGTGGTATATACGTGATTTCTTCCTTAGTGCCTTTTTAATTGGTTTGTATATAGTTGTTTTTGATGGGTTTTTCATACCTTACGCCAGGCGTTAGGGCTGTGTTGACGCGTGATGTGGATGGTATTGACCTAGGCCTCATTAGTATTGGCCCTGCCAAGGCTGGCTCCGTAATCAATGCGCCACCAACGCTCCTCGAGATACTCATTAGGCGTGGTGTTGCATCACTGCTTGAGGAGGATAAAATCGGTAGTGAGGAGATTCTTAAGAGGATTTGGCTTGAGAATAGGGCTCCAAGTGAGTTGAGGGAGTTGCCCAAGGACTTCTACGTAAGGGCTAGGTTGTCCATGGTCGGTGGCGAGCAGAGGAATGCCAAGGCCTTGACGCAGCAGTTGAGGGAGTTGGCCCAGTTGAGGCTTAGGAAGATTTTGATGCTTTTGGCGATAAATCCAGGGCTTGTGGAGTCCAGGGATTTCCTCGATAAGCTGACGGTTGAGGAGGAGGCCCTTGTGAAGTCAATGGCGCCCCTAATCAGGGAGTTCCTGAACTCGGTGGTGGGCCTGCAATGACCGAACCAATGGAGGTTAGCCTAGACTCACTGATACAGGGACTTAGGGACTTCATAGAGTCCAGCGATAGGTATGTCGATGAGATCAACAACATGATAATACAGAGGAAGAAGTCCCTCGTCATCGACTTCCACGACTTACTAATCAGCAATAAGGACCTCGCCGACATGCTCCTCGAGAGACCACAACTGATCATGCAGGCCGGTTCCGAGGCTGTTAGGCAGGCAATAACCGAGAGGGATCCCGAGCTCGCGAAGTCGGTTAGGAACTTCTACATGAGGTTTAGGAGGCTTCCCGAGTCCCTGCCAATTAGGAAGCTTAGGAGTGAGGTTTTGGGTAGGTTGATAATGGTCGAGGGCATAATAACAAGACAAACTCCTCCCAGGCATTACCTGAGGAAGTCCGTGTTCAGGTGCTCCCAGTGCGGTTATGAGGTTGAGATACCACAACCAACCACGGGCTTTGTGCAGCCGCCGAAGCGCTGTCCCAAGTGCGGTGCGATAAACAGCATGGTGTTTGTTGAGGAGAGGAGTGAGTTCATTGATTGGCAGAAGATCATCGTGCAGGAAAAACCAGAGGAACTACCGCCAGGGCAGTTGCCCAGGAGTATCGAGGCAATATTACTGGATGACCTCGTGGATACGGTAAAGCCTGGGGATAGGGTCTACCTAGTCGGTGTTATGAACCTGGACCTGGCAGACCTCAGGAAGGGCAAGCCGCCCGTTGTCTCGAGCTTCATGGACGTCAATTACGTCGAGAGCCAACAGAGGGAGTTGGTTGAGATCGAGATAACCCCTGAGGATGAGAAGAGGATACTCGATCTAGCGAAGATGCCTGATGTTAGGGAGAGGATAATTAGGTCAATAGCACCATCGATTTACGGCATGGAGGACATAAAGGAGGCAATCGCATGCCTACTCTTTGGCGGCGTACCCAAGGTCTACCCAGACGGGATTAGGGTCAGGGGCGACATACATATACTCCTGGTTGGAGACCCAGGTATGGCTAAGACCCAGCTACTGAGGTTCGTAACCAAGATAGCACCCAGGGCGGTGTACACAACGGGTAAGGGTAGCTCGGCTGCGGGGTTGACGGCAGCCGTGGTTCGCGAAAAGGACACGGGTGAGTTCTACCTGGAGGCCGGCGCCCTTGTTCTAGCCGATACCGGCGTTGCGGTGATTGACGAGATAGACAAAATGGATGCTAAGGATAGGGTCGCTATTCACGAAGCCCTTGAGCAGCAGACGGTCTCCATAGCCAAGGCGGGCATTGTGGCGACACTGAACGCCAGGTGCAGTGTTCTGGCGGCGGCAAACCCGGCTTTCGGTAGGTATTTGCCCAACAGGACTGTGGCTGAGAACGTTGATTTACCGGTGACACTGCTCTCAAGGTTTGACTTAATATTCATCATTAGGGATGAGCCGAACCTCGATAGGGATAAGGCCATTGCGGAGCACATAACCACATTGCATGCCGGTGAGGTTCCGGAGGGCTTCACCGAAATAATATCCCCAGACCTACTTAGGAAGTACATAGCCTATGCGCGCAAGCACGTGAAGCCGGTACTGACTCCGGAGGCTAGGGAGAGGATTGTGCAGTTCTACGTCCAGATGAGGGCTAAGTCCAGGGAGCCGGATTCACCGATAGCTATAACGGCTAGGCAGCTCGAGGCTTTGATTAGATTGGCTGAGGCTGAGGCTAAGATGAGGTTAAGCCCGGTTGTTGAGGCTGAGGATGCGGACAGGGCGATTAGGCTATTCATGAAGTACCTGAGCAGTGTTGGTATTGATATTGAGTCGGGGAAGATAGACATCGACATAATAATGACTGGAAAACCAAAGTCAGCACAGGAGAGGCTTGCCCTTGTCATGAACATACTGGCACAACTTGAGGATGCCAATGGAGGAAAACCCGTGAGAATCGAGGACCTATACCGCGAAGCTGAATCAGCCGGTTTGGATAGGCAGGCCGTGGATAAGGCAATAAACATGCTCCTGAAGTCCGGCGATGTATACACCCCACGCCCAGGATATATAAAGTTAATCAGGTTATAATCAGGTTAATCAGTAAATGATATTTAAAAACATGAGAAATGCTCGTTCTCTCACGCCAGCACGACTCTCGGTAGTTCCTCTATTGTTTCCTTGGTGCGTGTCTTTGTGTTGGGTGTTTGTCTGTGTTGTGGTTGCTTTTAGCCGGTATGGTGTGCGTCATTGATGCCCTTCGTTCCTGTGGAGCCTCGTTCACGGCTCAACTTGTCATTAACCACGTTCTTCATGAATGAGCTTGAGAAACATAGGTGTTTCGGCTATGCACCAAAGTGAGTGCCTAGCCAAGGGTGGGTTTAAAATCAATGGGCCGCCGAAAAACGGCAAAGGCCCGATGACTAGCAAGGAGAGTTTAAGGTCAAGCAACGAAGCCTCCCAGCCCCAACCCACCCAGGCAGGGAGGATAGAGCTATGTACCGAGTTGATAAGCAAGGCAATGAGGTGCCTAGGCAATGGAGACAAGGATTGCGTCATGAGGAAGATCGAGGAGTTAATAAAGGCAAACTGCCACGACGGTAGGCTAATCGGCAAGGAGGTTGCTGACGGGGTTAGAGAGATTGTTCACGAATTGTGGCTCGTCAGTAATCATGAGGAGGAGTGTAGGTTATTGAGGATACTTAGGGACCTTGGTGTATCGAGGAATTGGGTTAAGGACACACTAGGTGTGGATACGAAAAGACTGAACAACTGGCTCATTAGGTGCGGTATTGATTTGAAAGGTAGGGCAAAGAGGAGCGAAGTCGTTAAGAGGATTGAGGATTTGTTAAGGAGGTTAGGTTGGAGCGAGGTTAAGATGTGTGAGGAAATGTTTCGTTTCATCAACATCAACGTAGATGAGTTTAGGAGGCGCGGAATAGAGCCGTGTAGTTGGTTAGGTCTGGAGTCATTGCGTGACTTGAGGAGACCCTATTGGCTTGGATTAAAGGATAGTGACTTAGTAATCGGGAAATACAAAATGAAAGTTAAGTTGACGTTAAATACTACGAATGCTATTGATGCCATATTCTTCTTAACACTATTGAACGCGGTCAAGGCACTAAGTCTAGAAATTGTGTGGATTAAGATGCCGGTCGCGAAATACGTATATATACCAATTGCTTTATCATACTATGTATACCTAGACATTGATGAGTGGCCGTGGCCCATTGAGCTCAGTGCCTATGAGCTTGAGAAAACGCTCAATGGCTTTAGCGATGAGGGGCTTGCGGAGTACATAGCTGGCAAAATAGATGGAGATGGTTCAATACTTGTTTCTAAAGATAAAGAGGGCTGTCTGCGTGCTATTGTGAGAATTACGGCGTGTAAGGGCTGTCCGAAGAGGACAAACCTCGATGTGCTGAAGGAGATGATCGCCAGGAGGTTCGGCATTATCGGGCACATTAATCCAACTGCCGAAAAAATTAATTTAGTGTTCAATGGCGAGAGCGCCATTAGGTTGCTTAGGCGTATAATGAAATACATCCACCACCCGCTCAAGAGATTGAGGGCCGAACTAATCTTGGCATATTATGAGGGTAGGATAGACCGTGGAACATTCGAGAAACTTTACGAAATGACAGAATACGAGTACGGAGGCCCAGAGGTAAAACGCAACAACGCCCTGGAAGCCACCACCCGAGCGGCCCCACAAACCCACACCCATGGGGACAAAACAAAACCAAAACACAAACCGAAGAATTAAAATAAAAAGTTAATAAGGCCGGGGTCTCCACAGCGCCGCTTTATATGGAGGGTGAGTTAATGATTGACAAGTTAAACATGATATTAAACGGACTTAAGAATACTATCATGTCCACCGTAGAGAAGCCATTGGGTAGGTTGAGGTCGATGGGTGTTGAGGTTGGTGAGGAGGGCACAATGGGTGATTGGGGTTGGGCGGTCATTAGTAAGGCTATGGAGGTCGGTATCCTAAGCCTAGGCGATGCTGATATCGACGCCATGTACTACGTATTCAGAAGATGCGCAACACTCGAGGAAATGACTAGGGAGGCATTGTCTAGGCCGGGTGAGGTTGATGAGAACTTCGTGAATAACCTACTGGACGACTTTAGAGAAAACGTGGAGGCGCTATCAAGGATTAAAGAGAGACTCGACCTTCTGCTTGCCTAGGATGATTATATAATCTATATATATCAATATTTATAAACCAGAGTACTCATAAGACACGTATCGAGCGCGTTATTTTTAATGCGCATAGGGGGGCATTGCTTAATAAGGTCGAAGTTATCATTTAACGATTAAAATGAGTGTTCAGGAAACCAGCATATACACGCTGGAGATTATCTATAGAGGTATACATCAGAGGCATTTGGCGAGAAACCTCGCGAGGGGCATTGTATATGCGGCTAGGATGGAGGGCAATGTCGCCCTATCATACCAGCGATATGGTGATGACCCTGAGAGGGATGGCGTACCCGCCAAGTACTTCGTGGTTATCGCCAAGGGCGCCAGTGAGGAGGTTCTTGATGCAGAGGCTGCGAGGGTTGAGCCTGACTATGTCGATGTTTCCATAGTCCTTGATGACACAATACTTAAGGGTGTCGAGTCATGGGCGTGGCAGGGTATACAACCCGTACACCTCAAGCTCAGGGCTAATGGTCTTCTTATAGTGGTCTCGAGGAGAAGTCCGGAGGAGCTCCTTAAGTTTATACCAATTAAAGATTCGCCGTACACGCTTGTTGTTGTTCAGGGTGATAGGAGTATTGGTGACTTCTGGACCTTCCCGGACGATGGTACTTTGGAAAGGGTGTTGGGTGCTATTGCTAGGGTGGTGCCGAACGTACTTGGTCTTGATGGCGTTAGGAAATACCTATCAAGCCTTGACAAGCCCGATGAGAGGGTAAATAGGGCACTGGAGGCTTATCAATCGCTCGTTAAGATGAGGGAGGTTAGGCCTGGGGAGGGTTTGCCGTACAAGTACGAACAGCCGCACCTACCTGGTTGGAAGGACATGATGATTGGAGGTGCAATACCAGGTTTAAGGCCTAACCAGAGGAATCCATACTTCACTGGTGGTACGGCTAAGCACTATAGGCCCGTGATCAACTTCGACAAATGCATAAAGTGCTCCCTTTGTTGGGAGTACTGCCCAGACTCCGTATTTGATGTAACACCTGACGGTTACTTTAACCCAGCTCTAGCCTACTGTAAGGGTTGCGGCATATGCGCTGAGGTTTGTCCTGTACCTGACACCATAATCATGGTTGATGAGATGGAGTTTGAGGATGGATACGGCAAGTTCATTGATGAGTACAGGTACTGGAGGGAGAATAGGGAGGCGTATAGGAAGTGGTTCGAATCATTATTACCAAAGGCACAAATAATAAGCGTGAGAAAGAGGTGATGGGCATGGCAGTCTCTGCAATAGAGGCAAGGCGTCTCGAGGCCGTGCTTAAGGGCGATGAGGAGGTTGAGGTGGTTGGTACAGGGACCGATGCGGTTGCATACGCATTGATGCTTGCGGATATCGATGTTACAGCTGCATACCCAATAAGGCCGTATGGTGGTGTCATGGAGAGGACCGCCAGACTCATTGCTGATGGTTACCTAAAGGCTGAGTATATAGTAAGCGCTCACGAGCATGATCAGTTCGAGATTGTTAAGCATGCCTCCGCAGTTGGTGCGAGGACATTTGTTGGTAGTAGTGGTGTTGGTTGGTTATTAGCGATTGAGGCCATAGTCGCAATAAGCACCGATAGATACCCTGTGGTAGCCCTAATAGGCAATAGGGCCCTTGACGACCCAGGGGCCTACGGCGTTGAGCACAATGATGCATTGATGGTTAGGGATGTTGGTTGGTTACTGGTTTGGGTTGATACTGCCCAGGAGGCCCTGGACACAACACTGATAGCGTATAGGATCGCTGAGGATTCCAGGGTTATGCTACCCGTTGGTATATCGATGGATGGTGCATTCCTAACGCATAGTGAGCACGTGTTTAGGATACCGCCCAAGTCCAAGGTTCAGAAGTTCCTACCGCCCTACGACCTAGGTAATAGGAAGTTACACCCAAGCAACGTCATTAGTGTAGCTCCTCAGGTTAATGAGGATTGGGTTACGGAGCTCAGGAAGCAGATGGATGAGGCGATGAAGAACGCCAGGAGGGTCATTGAGGAGGCATACAGGGATTATGCTAAGATAATAGGTAGGGATTATGGGAATCCGTTTGTTGAGCCCTACATGGTTGATGATGCCGATGTAATCATGGTTGGCATGGGCACCGTATCCAAACCAATTAAGGAGGCTGTTAGGAGGTTGAGGGCGAAGGGTGAGAGGGTGGGCTTCCTAAGGATTAGGTGGTTCAGGCCATTCCCGACAGACGACATAATACGCTACCTAACGGGCGCCAAGGCCGTGGCCGTTGTGGATAGGGACTACTCATTTGGTTCGCCATTTGATGGCGGTGCACTATACACAGAAATTAGGTCCGCACTCTACGAGGCTGAGCATAGACCCCTCATGATCAATTTCATAGGCGGTTTGGGTGGTAGGGAGATCACCTACAATGATGCTATGAATATGTTCAATATTACTTTGGATACAGCAAGAAAGGGTAAGGTTGAGCAAAGGGTGATATGGTATGAAGTTAGAGAATAAAATGGACAAAGTAGAAAAATTTATTAAGGTATATGGGGTGATGGGCCCATGACAGTTCAGATTAGGTTGGCGAGGACAGTAAAGGACTTACTGCAGATGGCTCAGACGGAGTATTTTGACGCTGGCCACAGGACTTGCCAAGGTTGTGAATCGGCGATGGTTCTTAGGTGGGTTGCCAAGGCGGCTGGTCCGAATACCATTGTGATTGGAGCAACTGGCTGCATGTACGTCGCGAACACCACGTACTACACAACATCATGGGCACTACCCTGGATACACACCCAGCTCTCAGGCACGGGCTCTGCCGCTGTTGGTACGGCAGCAGCGATAAAGGCGTTGATCGAGAAGGGTAGGTTACCGAATGAGAGGATAAACGTTATTGGAATTTGTGGAGACCTGGGCTGTGCAGACGCCGGCCTTTCAGAGGTTTCTAACGCATTAACGCACACCAAGTACAACTTCCTTATACTAATGTATGATAATGAATCAAGCGCCAACACTGATATTCAGGAAACAACAATGACACCATTCGGAGCACTGACAAGCTTCAGCCCAAGCGGTAGGCAAGTCAGGATAATGAAGTACAGGTGGAAGAAGAACATGGCAGCAATGATGGCTGTAGGTCACCCAGAGGTTAAGTATGTGGCAACGGCATTGGCCGCAGACCCAATAGACCTCTACAACAAGGTCAGGAAAGCCCTAGAGATCGGCGGACCAACATTCATACACACCCTAGACCCATGCCCAAAGGGTTGGGGCTACGACCCGAAGTACAGCCACGAAATAGGTAAACTAGCGGTGGAGACAGGCATATGGCCACTCTTCGAGATAGAGAACGGAAAATTCAGACTGACAAGCACGAGTGCTAGGATAGCCAGTGGGGAACTGAAGAGGAAGCCCGTTAGGGAGTACATCAGGAGGCAAACCAGGTTCAAGCACCTAACCGATAAGGACATAGAGTACATACAGAGGAAGGTCGATGAAATGTGGGAGAAGTGGTTAATACCAGGACTAATACCACTAACAAAGGAACTGCCGTACCCTGAGGCTACAAAGACAGAGTAATTAAATAGCAAAATATAATGAATATTTATTCAATTAAACTTATAACTATGTATTTATCTAATTAAGGACATATGTCAGGTTCTAAATTGACAGATAAGCAAATACTTGGGTTCAGTAGATGGTTTGCCTTTATTGGTGCCTTCCTTGCAATGTTTATGATTAGCCCTTACGAGTACACCTTTAATGCCTTTTTCCATGATGTAATTCAATTTTTCCATATTAGCGCTGTCTTCCTATAATATTATTAATAGGTATGTTACCTAGGATAAACCCAATAGCTGTATTTAGGTTAGTAATGATTGGTTTAGCCATCGCGTCGTTCATTATAATCCAATAATGATAGGTTCCCTTGGTTGGATAAACACAATGGCTATTTCAGGTCTCTTCGGCATAATGGCTGCTCTTCTTGCGATACCATTGCTATGGAAGATACCTAAACCACCTAAAAATGATTTCTTAAGTATCGAAAATGATTGATTATTTTTCTATTAAATTAAAAGGTTTATTTTATTTTATTTTTCTTAATTATTACATGAATCTATAAATATTTTTAAATAAATGTTTATAAATTATTTCTTTATTAATATATTCGTATGGGTTTGTCTAAGGCTATTATTGAGAAGTTAATCTCAATTGTTGGTGAAAGTAATATTATTACCGATGATGTGGAGTTGCTGGTTTACGAGGCCGATGGGTCTTTTGTGTATACGGCGAAGCCCGACGTTGTTGTTTTCCCAAGGTCTACCGAGGAGGTTGCTAGGGTTGTTAGGGTTGCTTGGGAGAATAGGGTTCCGATTGTTGGTAGGGGTTCTGGCACGAGTCTTAGTGGTGGTACTTTACCGATTGAGGGTGGTATAGTCATATCCCTAGCCCGTATGAATAGGGTTCTTGAGCTTGATGTGGAGAATGAGACGGCTACTGTGGAGGCTGGTGTTATTAATCTCTGGGTTAGTGATGCCCTGGCAAAGCTCAATTATCAGTACCCGATAGACCTTGGGTATTACTTCCCAGCAGACCCTGGTTCGCAGAGGGTTTCCACAATTGGTGGTAACATAAGCCATAACGCTGGTGGTGTTAAGTGCTTCAAGTACGGTGTCACGGTGAATAACGTACGTGGATTGAAGGTTGTTCTTCCAAATGGCGAGGTTAGATCGTTTGGCGGTAAGGTTGTTGAGAACCCTGGTTACGATGTTGTGGGTATAATTAGTGGTTCCGAGGGCACAATGGCTATTGTTACGGAGGCTACCTTGAGGATTGTTAGTAATTACGAGTCCGTAAAGACCATATTGGCTGCGTTCAACTCGGTTGAGGATGCTGGTTTAGCGGTCTCGCGAATAATAAGTACTGGCATGAGGCCTGTTGCTCTTGAGTTCATGGATAGGATAGCCGTGAACGCAATAGAGGCTGGTCCCTGGGGTGGTGGGTTACCAACCGATGCTGAGGCGATACTTCTCATTGATGTGGAGGGCTCAGAGCCGGGCGCCAATTCCGAGGCTAATAGGATAATCGAGATCCTAAAATCCTCAGGCGCGTACATGGTTAAGTTAGCTAAGGATAGGGCTGAGGCGAATAGGTGGTGGGGCGCTAGGAAGCAGGCCTTTGGTGCCATGGGTTTTGTCGGTCCTAACTACATAACGGGTGATGGCACAATACCAAGGAAGAAATTACCGGAAGCCCTGCGCAGAATTAGGGAGGTTGGCAATAAGTATGGTTTCAGGATTGCCAATGTATTTCATGCAGGTGATGGTAACCTACACCCACTAATACTCTATGATGAGAGGAAACCAGGCGAAAGGGAGAGGGCTTTACAGGCTGAGGATGAGATATTGAGGATGTGTGTTGAGATTGGTGGGACAATAACTGGTGAGCACGGTGTTGGGTACCACAAAAAGCACCTGATTGGGCTGTTGTACACCGATTATGAGTTGAATGTGATGAAGAAGGTCAAATCTGTGTTCGACCCATTGGGTATTATGAATCCAGGTAAGATATTCCCACAATGAGGTGTTGATGATGTCCCTCGAGAAGGCCATAAGGATTGTTGAAGGTGAGGTTAGTAATGACTCCATTAGGGAGCCAAGTCCTGGATACGTGATTGATGGGTTGACGCCCAAGGTTGTGTTTTATCCCAGGGATGTCGATGAATTAAGCATTATGATGAAGAACATAAGCAAGGAAGGACTCAAGGTAATACCCATGGTCAACAGGAGCAAGCTATTTCTTGGCAATGTGCCTAAGGGTTACGATGTAGCCCTTGACCTGGGCAGGGTTCATAGGGTCATTGAGCCAGACCTAGAGGAGATGGTTGGTGTCTTCGGCGTTAGTGCATCCCTCATGGATGTGCGGAGGGAGCTATCACGCCTTAATAGGCGGTTGCCAATAGATCCACCCCTATCTAGTAGGTCCAGTATTGGTGGTGTTTTCTCCTGCAACCTATTCGGTCCATTAGCCTACACGTTCATGAGCACTCGAGACATCACCCTCAGGGTTAGGGCTGTGATGCCTGATGGCACGATAGTTAGGTGGGGGACCGGTATGATAAAGGATGTCGCTGGTTACAACATTAAGAGGTTGTTCATTGGATCCTGCGGCTCGTTGGGTATTATTTACGAGGTGATGACGAGGATAGCCGCAATACCTGAGGTGATCTCGGTGGCTAGGCTTAATGGTGAGCTTGACTTACTCGTTATGAGGAGATTGAAGCCTGTTGGTGCGGTAGTGATCAATGGGACTACGTACCTTAGGTTTGAGGGTGTTAAGGAGGAGGTTGAGTACAGGTTAGGCAAGCTCTCTGAGGTTTCCAGGTCAGACGTGTTCTATGGTGGTGAGGCTGATGATCTTTGGTACAGGTTAACATCCATGGATGAGCTCTTCGATAACTATACCACGGTACTTAAGGTCATAACCCCGCAGTATGTGCTAGGTGATGCATTGAAGGGTGTACGTGCAGATTACGTGGTTAAAATGCCAATGCTCGGCGAGGCATACCTAGGGTTTAGGGAGCCGCTTAATCTCGACTTTATTAATTCGTTGAGGACTAGGGTTTCGGAGTTAGGTGGTTATGTAATCACCATGAAGGCGCCCCTGGACGTGAAGAGGAATATCGATGTTTGGGGTTTGCAGCAGAATCTCGATATTATGGCGAAGCTTAAGTCCGTGTTTGATCCAGGCAATACAATGTGCTATGGTAGGTTTGTGGGTGGTATCTGATGATCAGCGGTGGTGAGTTAAGAAAGAGATTGATTGAGGAGGGACTTAACGAGACCTATAAGTGCGTCCATTGCGGCTTCTGCCTACCCACATGCCCAACCTACAGGGCGACCTGGGATGAGACGGACAGCCCTAGGGGTAGGATCTACCTAGTCAAGGCGTTGCTCACAGGAAGAATCCAACCCACGGAATCGCTACTGGAGCACCTCGATAGGTGCGTAATATGTAGGAGGTGCGAAACAGCATGTCCATCCGGGGTTATGTATAGTAAGATTATCGAGGCTGCCTACGCCTACTTAGGTGATAAACTCACGAACTATGGTTACCCATGGCACGTAAGGACAGGTTTCAAGCTTATTGAGAGCCCAACCATAATAAAGCTAGCCCTATCTGTATCCTCATCATTACCTGGAATACCAGAACACATGAAGGGTTTTGCAAGATCTAGGGATGAGGAGAAGCTTGATTATGTTCTCGGTAGAGTATTCAAACCACCCGTAGGTAAACCAACCAGGGGTAGGGTGCTTCTGTTTGTTACGAATTCCTGTGTTGCCTGGCAATCGCACACGCACCTTGTTTATGCGACAATAAGGGTGTTGGTTTGGAATGGTTTTGAGGTTATTGTACCCAGGGAATTCAAATGCTGCGGTGCACCCTACATGCACATGGGTAACTTCAACAAGGCTCTGGAATTGGCTAAATACAATATTGATGTTCTGAATAAATACGCTAATGAATACGGCATTGATTATTTAGTGGTGCCCGACTCAGGCGGTTGTCAAGCCCAGTGGTTGGAGTACGAGAAGTTGCTTGGCATAAATATTGGTCTCAGGCAAAAGATTGTTAATACATTACAACTATTGGACAAAGCCGGTTTGGTTGGTGAGTTAGGCCCCGTTAAGATGAGGATATCGATACAACATAGTTGCCACCTAATGAATGTGGCTAAGGCCCATGATTCAGTAACTAAGATTATAAGCAAAATACCGGGCCTCGAAATAAAAGGCCTAGAAACAGCCGACATATGCTGTGGAGCTGGCATGATGTATCCAGATAGGCACCCAGACATTGCCGACAGGATAATAAGGCCTAAGGTTGACGAACTTATTAAACTAAAGTCAGATGCATTAATACTGGAAAGCGTTACATGTAAGGCACATTGGGCCAATACGCTGAGAAAATACAACATAAATAATATTAAGTTGATGTATCCCACGGAATTGCTTGATCTATCATACATGGCAGGGACTAACCCTGGATATAGGGACTTAATTAAATACTGAATATGTCTCAATAATATTAAATATTTTTTATGAATTTAAAAGTATTCGTTCATATTATTCTCTACACCGTATAAAAAGTAAAATGTTTTACCATAAAGATAATATTTAAAATTTTGGATAATTATTAATAATGATGTTCACACAGCCTCTGAATCCCCTGGGTAATCTTGTATTAACCTCGTTGGCTGCGCTGATACCGATAATACTACTATTAGCACTGCTGGCAGGGCTTAGAATGTCCGCCTGGCTTGCCACATTAATAACTTCAATAGTGACAATATTGGTGGCTATTCCTACTTGGCATAGCCCACCTCTGGAGACATTTGAGGCATGGGTTATAGGGGCTCTCGTCGGCTTTTGGTATATAACCTGGATAACCATATGGGGCGTCACTATCTATAATACTCTCGTCCTTACGGGAAAATTTGACGTATTTAAGGATTGGGTTGTTGCCAATGCCACAAGCGATGCAAGGGTTCAAGCCATCCTCTTGGCATGGTCCTTTGGCGCACTTATGGAAGGTCTCGTTGGTTTTGGTTATCCCTGGGCCATAGTTTCACCATTGCTCGTTGCTTTAGGTTATGAATGGATTAAAGCTATACAGACATCTGCACTGGCTAATAATGCGCCCGTATCCTTTGGAGCTTTAGGAACCCCTATCATAGCCCTATCATTAGTTACTGGGATACCGTTAATGACAATGTCAGCTGCTGTGGGTAGAGTGGTTGCATTATTGGCTGTCTTTGTACCATTTATACTATTGATTATTGTTGATGGAGCTCGTGGATTAAGGGATGCATGGCCAGTGGCATTGATAGGTGGGTTGGGTTATGTCGCTGGACAGTTTCCGGTTTCTAATTACTTAGGGCCTTATTTACCTGATATTGCCGGGTCATTAATATCATTCTTCGTATTAATGTTATTTTTAAGGGTATGGAGACCCAAGAGAATAATAACTTTTGGCGCTGCGACAAATGGCTCATCAACGCAAAGGTCATTTACGACTAAAGACGTAATATTAGCTTGGTCACCCTTCATTATATTAATATTCGTTGTGACACTGTGGACAGGTCCATGGTCTCCATTACCTAAATTCGTAATTACAACTTGGTCATTAAAGGCCTACTCCACAGTTCTGCACAAGGGTTGCTGTTGCATTTGCAGTTAATCCATTTGTTGCTGGTACTTCCATATTTGTGTCCTGGTTAATAATATGGGCAGTACTTGGCGCTAAACCTAAAGTGTTCGTAGAATCGCTTAAGAGGACTTTTAATCAAATGTGGGGTGCGATTTTGACGGGATTTTTCGTTGTTGGGTTAGCTTACGTCTTTAATTAATAGTGGTATGGCATACTCGTTGGCATACGCAAGTTCATTAGTAGGTCTTGCGTTTATCCTGATTTCACCATTCTTAGGCTTTATAGGTGCTGCAATGTCTGGTAGTAACACAGCATCGAATACGTTATTTGGCGCTTTACAGGCGGCTGTCGGTAAGTTGTTAGGGTTACCAGTACCCTTACTGCCAGCTTCCAATTCCGTTGGCGCTGAGCTTGGAAAGCCTGTTGCACCACAAACCGTTAGTGTTGGCGTCTCAACAACACCCTACGTTAGGAAGGAGGGTATTATAGTTAGGAAGAATTTGCCGTGGGCAATAATGTATGTACTTTACCTAATATTTATAATATCGTTATATGCCTTCGTCTTTCCATGGGCCATGCCTAAGGTATAGGCTCTGATATTGCTGATATTTAGTTTAAAATTATATAAAAATATTATCCCTACATGAGTTAATGGTTATAAATAGGTAATATATTGAGCCCCGATGCAGGTATGCGTTAGGGGCTATGCCTCTATAGCCAATTTAGGACCTGGATTCGATATACTAGCCCTAGCCCTCAGTAATCCGTATGATGACGTGTTGGTTCGG
>NZ_LCWN02000041.1:0-18801 GCF_002078205.2 Vulcanisaeta sp. EB80 | reverse complement strand
CATTAAAAATGGCGCCTGTGATCACGCAGCCTTCAATCCACCATTTGGTATTAGGATCGAACCCATTGAGGGAGTTACCGCGTTATATGACACGTTATTTAAGACACTGAGGGATTTGTTGCGTGACGGGTCGTCTTTCATCATCATCACGATTAGGAAATCCCTGGTGAAGAGATTGGCTAATGATTATGGGTTTAGGATAATTAATGAGAGAGTCGTTAATCAGGGTGGTATTTGGAGCTCAATATTCCTTCTGGCCTCCTCCCCGTCCTAAAGGGCGGGGTGGTGCCCTCGCCCAGCCTTCATTGGCTTCTCCGGTGGGGTTCATGGGTTTGCCCCGGGCCAGCACTGCGGGGCTTTCCTCGCTGGCCTTTGCGTTCTCCATGATGTGTTGTAGGAGGGTTACGATTCCGTGTGGTATTATTGGGTTTGACTTGCCTTCGTGTTCTCTCCAATTCATTTCTTGCTTCATGTTCCACCAGAATGCCTTTATCCATGCCTCTGGTGTGATCTTCCAAGCCATATTCATGACTGAGGCATAATCCCTGTGCACATAGTGACCCTTTGGGCATCGCAATGTGTGCCAATCATCGGTCCTCTCCAACCTCACGAAATGAATAGGACAAACCCTACTGTTCCTATAGGCTGATACGTGGAACAGTTTGGAGCCGCGCTCCAAAGCCTTATCCTCAACAGCCCTCTCCACAGCCTTGAATGGTGTTTGCTTGATTCTATGCCTCAACTCGTCTTTCATGACATCCTCAATCATTGACTCCTGTGGGTTATCGCCAAGCTCCTCTGTTATGATGATTGCTGGTGTTTTTGTTAACTCATTAGCCACTTGCCTAACCCTACCAACCTTCCTAACCCTTTCTCGTAACTTCCTCACACGCTTCCTAAACTCCCTAGTGTTCGTGACATTCACGTAATTACCATTCGGTAATGCAAATTCGGGCTTCAATCTCTCGATAATCGTACTCCTAATCCTTTCATACCTCCTGGCTAGTCTACCAAAATCAGTCTTGATCGTATAGAGCTGTGGCGTTGTGTATTGCCTATTCCAATCAACCACCTTGCTCACGGTGGTTTTAATGTCGATCCTGCCCACTGCTACCGTGTTCTCATTTATGTCGAAGGCAATGATTGATTCTGGCTCTTCCTCCCTAGGCTTCAGCTTGAAGATGAATATGGCATACCATTTGTTAGCCCTACGCTTAATCAACAGCGTAGATGCAAGCTCGGCTTCACCATTTAGTACCCTCCACCAAAACAGCCAGAAGCGCTTGTGTGGTCTCAACCAAACCTCGGTTCGACCATTGGGTAAGGATAGCTCAAGCCTAACCGGGGCTATGGAGCGGATAAATTGCTCATAACCCCATGCCTTCTCCGTAAACCTAATCGAGACTCTCCTAACCTCAGGATAGGGCTTGCTCATCAAGCCCATCCTCCTCCTCTCAACGAATGACTTGGCGATTTGCGATGCCTGCCTAATGGCTTGGATGATTAGTTGTGAGTTAAGGTTTGGGTACTCCTGCCTATACTTGCTGTAGAACAGCCCATGGAGTTTATTCGCACTCGTAACATTGTTCTCAACGGCGTATTCAGCGACCTCACGAACAATGCGTTTATAAACCTCCTCAACAGAGCAAAGCAACTTATTGAGCTCCTTAGAAACCTCCAACTCAACAGCCACAGCCCTACACAACATCCACAAGAAAAACAAACAACCAGACTTAAAAACCACCCACGACAAAAAGAGGCGAGGCTTATCACTCATTGGTTATTTTTAATGAATTACTGAGCCTTTGGTATGAAGGATCTTTGATCCTCATTCGGGAATAGTTTATCAAGCACTCTCCTAGGTACCTTATAGACCCTAAGGGCTATCTCCCTAATCAACTTATCATGAGGCACACACCTAGTTAGGTTTAGCCTAAGACAGTGCGCATACTTCATTATCTTCTTCTCCTCAATCTTTTTAATATTACCTAATGCAATGTCCTCAGCAACCCTAAAGGCTACATAAAACCTAACATAATTCATGAACTTTTTAGCAAGGTCTGGAAAGGCCGTTGCTAACGCCCTATAGGTACCTACGAAATCCTCCTCAGGGAAGAACCTCATTATTGTACCAGTGAACACGTACCTCAATACTCTAAACCCTCTCTCATCGGTCTTTGGTCCAAGTACTTCATTATCGACCATCTTCCTAACCTGCTCAACATCACCCTCATTACTAAGCTGAAAGCCCTTGGATTTCAGGTAATTGTATACCTCATCACAGACTATCTCAACATTGAATACGTCCTTAAGGGCGTTGGTTAATTCACCATCTAGTATACCAAGTCCGTACTTACCGACTATGTATATCGTGGATATCTCCTTATCATAAATCCTAATCTTACTCAAACCCCTAAACGGCTCAATACCTCTCTGCTTATAGGCTATGTAGACAAGCTCCTCAAGCTGGCTCCTACTCGTCACCTCATTCCTCATTATCTTACTCCAAATCTCCGTGGCAGCCTCAATGCGGCTTTTATACAGCTGTTTGGCGTCTAAGCCATTACTCATACTAGCAATTCACCTACCCAAGGAAGCCTCCTAGTATGCACTTTTTAACTCTTGTGCCTCAAACAGGACTGTTTAAGGGTTCACCTTAGCTTGTTGCTGTACCTGCTTTGGATAAGCAACAATCCTCATTGGTATTGGCAATTTAGAGGACGCCCTCCTAAACGCCTCCTTAGCGTGCGCCAAGTTCTTCCCCTCAATCTCTAGGTGCATTAACACCGTACCAGGCTTGGTAATCCTAACGGCTCTACCCGTGGGTACACCAAAGGCAAGCCTCATACCCTGCTGTAGACGGTCAGCACCAGCCATGGCCAACATCTTATTCTCCCTAATTACGTGAAATGGGTATTTCGTTATCTTTAAGTAAAAATTAGGATCTCCAACATACTTCGACAGGTACTTATACGCCATTTGCCTAGCGGCCTCAAGGGCATTAGCCCTTATTTGACCAGTACCTTCAGTAACAAGTTCAACAATATAATCGAACCTAACCCTCTCCCTAGCCTTCGTATTACCAAGCTCGAACCTAGGTATTTGCACGTATGGAGCACCAGCTATATACTCAGT
The DNA here is from genome assembly GCF_002078205.2 of Vulcanisaeta sp. EB80. Taxonomy (NCBI): domain Archaea; kingdom Thermoproteati; phylum Thermoproteota; class Thermoprotei; order Thermoproteales; family Thermoproteaceae; genus Vulcanisaeta; species Vulcanisaeta sp. EB80. Next base: position 15,666 of record NZ_LCWN02000041.1, on the reverse strand, counting down.
CCTTGTGTAGGGCCTCTTCAACCTCCTATAGCACCTACCAGGCCTTAGTGGCATTTACGAAACGTGAAGCCAGTGGGCTTTATAAGCTTTATTATGAGATCGAAGCGTCTATGTGTGATTAGATTGTTGAAGGATTGAAGGAAGCCGCTATAGAGCAGAGTAATTAACTAGGCATTACTTCTTCGTCGATTGAATCCTCAGTATCGCTTCAGCAATATCACCATTGGTCTCCCTCAATGCCCTAATGGCCTCATCCCTATTGCACCCGGTCTCCTCCATCACAAGCCTTATATCATCCTCACTAGGCTCGTACTTAGGAGCACCAGGCTGTTGTTGTGATTGTGGAGCTATTATTAATGACCTAGGTTGTGGAACAACAGGTTGCGGCTTATTAACCCTAACATCGGAATCCGAGGCCTGGACTTGGTATATTGATAAACCCTGTAATTTAATACGTGCAACCACTGGCTTGTTTATCTCTATTGTTGATCCATCACCAAGATGAATCACAACCTTGGTAACACCGCTAACCTCCTCAAGGTTGAGGTCTGGAATTCCGAGTCTTCGAAGCATCCTTTTAACATCCCTTGGGTTTAGACCCACGTCAGTTTATCACCTCCCCGCTTAAAACAATTTCTTTTTATTACCAACATACGATAACCATAATTTAGCCGCAGTATGGTCCGAGCATTGGTGCTATTGTTGGTGATGAGCACCCGTAAATGAGGGCATGAGTTGGGAAGTACTGTATTACGTAAAGCACGGAGCCATTAATCACCATGCTATCCAGGGCACTGCCGTACTCCACCTGGAACAATGCACAGGCTGGGCATTCTGGGTCTAGGTACTCAATAACGACTATGTTCGCCCCTGGATTACCGATCCTGAGTCCGCCCGAGATTATGCCATCAATAACACCCACCTGTGTTGAGTTTGCCCTAAATCCATAACCAAGCTCCTGGCCCTGGTAGGTAAGTACGGTGGCATTACCAGCCTTGGCATAATTAATTGCGTAAAACACAAATGGTGAAGCACCGATCACTACATAGGTTATGTTATTCGCCCTATTAAAGACTATGAACAATGGCGTACCCAGTGACGTACCCAGCGGGCTATTGAGTATGCCTAGTTCGGTGGCTACATTGGTCACGTTATTTATGGCGCCCATTACGGTGCTAACCAGGTACTGGTCTGTGTAATTAAACGCGCACTGCGGGTACTTACTGGCTAGGTACTCGTACTGGGCCACGGGGTACTCCAGGAGGTACGTCACATTGTTAGATTGTGAGTACGCGACCAAGTACTCATAGGCAATACTGTATATACTATTCAGCAGGTTTAGGGTTGCATTACCACCGTACTTATTATAAACACACACAACCCCAAACCAATTCCCAACACCATCCTCAAAGGCCAGTGTGGGCGTTATTGCGGGTTTATGTATTGGCGCCAGGAAGTATACAAGCACACCGACTAAGGCTATGGCAAGTACTATCACGGCTATTAACAATGCCTTATTTATATTCGTGTTTGACATAGCCCCCTATCTATGGTTGGATTAATTAAAAATCTTACTAACACATGTAAGCAACACGGGAAATGCATATAGGCTTTTATTCAATACATTACTTGATGGCAATTAGGGTCAGAGTTAAGCTCTCCTCAATAATGGGAAAGGTCACAATAATTAAAGCATTGATTACCACAGGTTATGAATCCCAAGAGCCTGAGATATTGATACCAAGGTCTGTGGCTGAGGATTTAGGGCTAATGCCCAAGCTACCAAGTGGTTCCGAGGTTAGGAATTACGTACTGGCTGATGGAACGGTAACTAGGCTAATACTCATACCTGGTGCGGTTCAGGTTTGGGTCATTGAGAACGACAGGGTGGTTGGGGGTGTTACAGCCCATGTGACGGTTAGTGATAATAATGGTCAAGCCTTGTCTCTTCTTGTCGTGGGTGGTTTTTAAGTCTGGTTGTTTGTTTTTGTTGTGGATGTTGTGTAGGGCTGTTGCTGTTGAGCTGGAAGTCCCCAAGGGTGTTTCTAAGCTCCTCTATAGTGTGGAGTCTGCGTACCTAGGCATCGTTCGTGAGGTTGCCGTATACGCTGTTGCGAACAATGTTACGAGTGCAACAGAACTCCAGGGGTTATTCTACAGCAAGTATAGGAGTGAGTACCAAGGCTTGCACGCACACCTAATCATCCAGGCGATTAGGCAGGCATCTGAAGTTGCGAAGTCATTCGTTGAGAGGAGGAGGAAGGGCTTGGTGAGCAAGCCCTACCCTGAGGTTAGGAGTGTCTCGATTAGGTTTACGGAGAAGGCATGGAATTATGAACAATTTATCCACTCAACAGCCCCAGTCAGGCTTGAGCTATCCTTACCAGGTGGTCGAACTGAGGTCTGGCTTAGACCACACAAGCGCTTCTGGCTTTACTGGTGGAGGGTACTAAATGGTGAAGCCGAGCTGGCTAGCACGTTGATCATTAAGCGTAGGTTGAACAGGTGGTATGCAGTGTTTGTGTTCGAGATCAAGCCGAGGCGAGAGGTACCACAAAGCGTGGTGGCATTTGACATCAACGAGAACACGGTAGCTGTTGGTAAAATTGACCTAGCATCCACCGTAAGCAAGGTGGTTAACTGGAATAGGCAGTACATGATTCCAGAACTATACACAATTAGGACAGACTTCGGTAGGCTAGCCAGGAGGTACGAAAGGGTTAGGAATGCGATTATCGATAGGCTCAAACAATCCTTTACATTACCGAGTGGTAATTACGTGAATGTGGCGAACACTAGGGAGTTTAGGAAGCGTGTTAAGAGATTGAGAGAAAGGGTTAGGAAGTTGGGTAGGGTTAGGCAGGTGGCGAGTGAGTTAACCAAGAACCCATCAATCATAATCACCGAAGAACTTGGTGAGAACCCACAGGAATCAATGATTAGTGACGTTGGGAAGGACGAGTTGAGGCACCGCATAAAACAGACACCATTCAAGGCTTTGGAGAAAGCCGTTGGGGATAAGGCTTTGGAGCGCGGCTCCAAAATATTCCACGTATCATCCTACAGGAACAGTAGGGTGTGTCCAATTCATTTCACAAGGCTTGAGAGAACAGATGATTGGCATGTACTAAAGTGCCCACTCGGGCACCTCGTGGATAGGGACTACGCATCCATACTTAATATGTTGTGGAAAACAACACCAGAGGCATGGGTCAAAGGCGTATGGTGGAATTTAAGGAGGGAAATAAATTGGGGAGAGTACGAAGGAAAATCAAATCCATCGATACCGTATGAAACTGTTTCACATCTATGGGCCCACCTCAAGACTTTCAAGGCCAGCGAACAAAGCCCCGCAGTGCTGGCCCGGGGCAAACCCATGAACCCCACCGGAGAAGCCGATGAAGGTGGCGGCGAGGAAACCACCCAAAAAAGGAGGAGGCCAGAAGGCGGATGAGGCATTACTAAGCGATAAGTTGGTCAGTAAGTTGGGTGTAGTGCTCATTGATATTGGTGAGGGGCTTTGGTGCTTTAAGGATGAACTGGGGAAAATCGTGAGAAGGAGTTTATGAATTTATATTTATCGTTTGAAGTACCGATTTCACGATGTTCACAAACACGTCGATTGAGGGTTTGGTTTGGGTGAACCCCTGCCCATACGTTGCTGAACCACCGCCTTTTCCGTTAACCCCCTCATTTAGCCTAGCCATTATGTCCTTAACACTAACGCGCTTACTGCTCTCACTACCTAGGTAGACCAGGTATTCCGTACCGTTATTAAGCCTATTTATCACCAGCAACACCGTGTTAGGCCTATTGCTGAGGTACTCCTTGGCGAATTCCTGTATGTAGCTTCTATCCTCACCCTCGTACTCGATATACGTGAAACCAACTCTACCAATAACGACCTCTCTACCCAACGCCTCACTAATATCACTCTTAATTGCCTTTCTCATTAATGCCTTAACCCTGCCCTCCATCCTCCTTACGTCGCTCACCAACTCGTTGACGCCCTTAACCACAGCATCTTTACTCACGCCTGTTAACTCGGAGATCTCACTTATTGAGTCCTCAAGCGATTCTGCGTAACTTAATGCATGCCTACCTGTTGTGAATATGAACCTAACAACACCCTCCTGTATCTTCTCAACCCTAACAATCTTTATCATACCGATCTCCCCAGTCCTACTTACGTGCATACCGCCGCAGGCCTCAACATCGTATGGCTCATCGTCAGAGCCGACCTGGACTATCCTTAACTTAGCCCCTGGAACAACACCACCCTGGTATATGTAAACACCGAACTTGGACTCGGCTTCTGTTCTTCCCAACCACCTAATGATGACCGGTTGATTGGCAAGCACAGCCTGGTTCGCCAATTCCTCAATCTTCCTAATCTCATCCCTACTAGGTAATTTGTAGTGAGTAACATCGAGCCTACTAAATGGGACGTTCTTCTCAGCACCAGCCTGCCAAACATGCCTACCCAAAACCCTCCTAATGCTCTGCAACAGTATGTGTGTTGCAGTGTGCATTCTCATGAGGTCGAGCCTACGCACACCATCAACTATCCCCTCCACAACCTCACCTTCACCTGGTGCCTCGCCCTCGATTACATGAACAATGACAGGACCAACCCTCTGCACGTCAATAACCCTAGCCTCACCCCTACCATGCTTAATCACACCATGATCAGCAACCTGACCACCACCCTCTGGGTAGAAGGCTGTTTGGTCAAGGATCACGTACTTACCCCTAATCACCCTAAGAACCCTCGCATTAAATCGAAATAGCCTCATGTCCTCGTAAAATAACTCCTTAGTCTGTGGTAAGTCCTGGACCTCCACTGGGTTCACATCAACCTTTGGCTTCTCCTCACCAACCTGCCTCTGGTACCTGGCTGCCAGCCTTGAGTAGAAGTCATCAGGTACAGCAACGCCGATGCCTAGTTTTGACGACGCGATCTCACGCACTATCTCTGGTGGTAATCCCTGCGAATCATATAGCGTGACTAGGTCGTCAACACTCAATTCCCTTTTACCCGTCCTCCTCTCCCTATCCCTAATAACCCTCTCAATAACCCCAGGGGCCTGCCTTAGCAATTCCCTGAACTTCCTCTCCTCAAGATCCACAAGCTCCAATATCGTCTGCCTCTCCTCATAGACCTCGGGATAATCGTCCCTTAAGAACTCAAGTTCCATGTTCATGATCTCCGTAAGAGGCATCTCAATGCCAACAACATACATACTCCTCAACATCCTCCTAAGCAATAGCCTACCCAGGTAACCAACACCCGAGTTGCTCGGTATTGCCCCATCAGCCATCATCCAGGATAGGGTCCTACCATGATCGCTCAGTATGTACAGGGTCTCCTGGGCCTTGAGTATGTTCCTAACCTCACCAACATCAAGGCCGACCTTGCTGGATATGTATTCATAGGCCTTCTCAATACTCGTAACCTCGGGATCAAGCTGCCCAAAGTACGTTGCCATGTGCATCAGCATCTCATCACTGGGCTTTGGAAGCCCAAGCTTAGACCTAAGTCTCTCAATGAATGAACCAAACACTGCATCGTAAACCGTAGGCTTACCGGTCAATAGCCAATATATCCTCTCGAGGCCATATCCCGTATCCACAATCTTCATTGGCATCTCGACGTATTTACCATCCACGGTTCTATAGTGCATGAAAACAAGCGTGGCGACCTCCAACCCACCAACCAGAACCTCGAGGCACTCACCAGCATTGCCACCACCCTCCCAAACGTTCTCCTTATAGGTTATCTCATCATCCCTAAGCCCAAGCTCCTTTGTGAAGAATTCATGGGCATACTCGACAGTCTCGTCAATCCAATAAACATACTTATCAGGGTAGTTGAAGGCGTGGTGAGCCATCATCTCGAAACCAGTTAGATGCCTACCACTACGGCCAACCTTATCAATGTCAGTAAACCTAATGCTTGGTTGGGACAACGTCAATGGGTTTGCTGGTGGTGGTACTATGCCCTCGGTAACCCAGGGCTGGAAGTCGTATATTGACGCACCGACTAAGTACACGTCACTCCTCCAACGGGCAACGACTGGGTACCTCCTGATCCTCACATGGCCATGCCTCTCAAAGAATTGCAGGAACCTCTCCCTAACATCCCTAATGGACTCAGGCCTGAACTTACCCGGTGGATTACCTATGAATAGGTATGGCGTGCAGGGCTGGTCACCGCAACTCTCCTGATCTTTATTTAACGTCCAGAAGTGGTGTTTGCAGTATGGGCACTGCTTCCTGTAGAAATTCATCCCAGTAAACATTCTCGTCCTTAATTCCTCCATAACTTAAACGATAATGGATAAATGAGATTATTTTTATATTTTGTTCCTGAGATAAAGACACTTCATTGCCTACGCCCTTCAACACCCTGATAATATTTATACAAACCATCAACAGCCATACCAAAGAGGTGGTAATGAGCTCTCATACTCCTCAGCCTATCATAAACCCGCTTAAGGTCTTGATCCCTTTCAACGAGCATGCCTTCCAGGTCTTTTACGCCCAACCCCTCCCTAACAGCCTCCTCCGCCGTCCTACCCCAAACATCTACTTGCCTCAAGTGCCTATTTAATAAATCCATGGCGTTTGGAACCAGTAGGTGGTGTGTGTAGGCTATGTACGTTGGGTTCCTGGAAATGAGCTTCTTTAGGCTGTCAACGTACATATCAAACCTCAGGGGTTCCATTGTTGTTGGTATTATGTAGTCGAGATCCTTAACGTAAATCCCAGCCGCATCACCAACAATCAGTATACTCCAAGGCTCAATAATGAATGATTGATGATGACTTGCATGGCCAGGTGTGTGTATCACCTCCACCGTAACATCCCCTATCGTGATCCTATCACCATCCCTGGTCTCCCTGGCATTCTTGCTAGGTATCTCGAGTGGTCTCCCATACAATTCCCCAAGCCATCCCATGGCCTCCTTGGCAGGTATCCAAATAATGTCAGGATTTGGAAATACCTTAGAGCCCCTTGGGTGCACATAAACCTCAATGTTAGGATTTAACCCAGTTAGTGCCCCTGTACCGCCATAATGATCTATGTGCACATGAGTTACAAATGCGTGAGTTACAGCACCCGGTAAATTCCTTACAGCGCTTACTAAATCCCTGCTTGATACGGCGGGACCCCCCTCAAACACAACCAAACCCTTCCCCGTATTAACCGCATAAACCGATACCAGGTTACTGTAACCTCCTGGTTCCAGGTCTATTTGGTACACGTTCCTCATAACCTCGGTTATCCTCACCATGAGTAATCAGGAAAAACGGAAATTAATAAGCTTGTCTAGGGAGGATGTATTTTCACATGCTCATCCTCCAAATAAGCTCGATAAGCCGGCTGCGATCTCCTCCTCACTCGGGCCCTCCTTCTTCTCCTCACCACCCTCCTCTTTCTTCTCCTCAGCCTTAGTCTCAGCACCACCCTGTGTAGTAGTCTCCGCCGTGGCCTGTTGAGTTGGTTGTGGGACTTGTAGCCCAAGTTGTGGCGCCTTTGGTGCTATTGCCGCGGCTAGTGCATTCGCCTCAGCTGCAGCCTTACTCAGTATGTAACGTATTGTTTCTGGTGTCGCGTACCTAGCATTAACAGCTAGGTTTAGGGCTTCTGTGTATGCCTTCATTATTGATACCCTTAAGACCTCGGGTGTTGGGTACGCAGCGTTCACCGCCAGGTTTAGTGCGTACCTCACGGCATCCTCAAACATCGACCTATAGGCCTTGGTATCTAGCTTTAGTTCCTCCCCTGGGATTAAGTACTTGCCCTTGATTATTGCTGCCTTTATTTTCAGGGATTCGAAGATGGGCTTTATGTTCAATTTCTTAAGGATCTCAGCCGCATCCTCATTAACCTTATCGCCCTTCTTCACAACCACCGTGTCCTTAACTATCCATATCTTACCATCCTGAACCCTAATTGGTATTTTCAACTTACCAAACTTACTCATTATTGGGCCCGGACCCATGTTAGTATTACCGGCAGGTGCCACTAAATCGAAGGGGGCTATATCGCCAGGCATCGCCTCTCTCCTAACTCCATTCTCCCAAATCCACTTGGCCAACTCATACGGGTTCTCGTTAGTGAATATTAACAGGTTCTCGCCCGTAAATAAATTCCTCAACTTCTCATCAACACCACCCATTAATTGCCTTAGGGCTATCAACACTAAGGTATTCTTTGCCTTAATAATCCTGGAACCCCTCCTCCTAAGCCAAAACCTATACTCCTGAACAACCTTATTGGATGTACCGTGTAGGTCGATCACGAATAAGGTCTCGTACTTAGAGAACAACTCCTTCAGCTCATTAACAATCCTAACCTTCTTCTCCGGATAGGGCTTTGTCCTAACGTATGTTCGCTTAAATATTGGTTGCGAAGCCATACCTCAGCAAAAAGGCGTTGTTTGCATGACTTAATTAAATTTTTCTACCGATGCAGTTAACCAGTTATTTCTGTTGTAGGGGCGAGAATGTAATCGGCGGGCCCATTGTTAATTTAACGCTGACCTCACCCAACTGCTCCGGTCTCACTCTCTTCAGCACCTCCTCAAGCACCGCAACTATATTCTCCGCAACCTGCTTTGAGTCCATATCCTCAGTGCCGACCCTACACATGATCTGGGGTTGATCCTTAACCCTAACCCTAACGCTCCTCCTTAATCTCTCAATCACAGCCTTTATGTCAGCGTTTGGTTGAACGACCTCAGGCATCTTATTCCTAGGACCAAGTATTTGGCCCATAACCCTACCAATTAGGACCATGAGATCCGGGGTCGCTACGAAATAATCGTATGACTGAGCCAACTTCCTAATCTCCTTCTTATTACCCGCCAACTTCTCAATATCCTCCCTAGTAAGCACTGCATCGGCATTAGCCTCCTTAGCGGCTAGAACCATGGCGCCTGTAGCCATTACACAGACCTTCGGTGTTTTGCCCTGTAGTGGGTGTGGTAGGACCACCGTTACGTTGAACCTATTATTTTGATTCTTAACATCGAAATCCCTGAACCTAACTATTAACTCGTAGGATTGCTTAAACCTCCTCTTCTTTGCCTTAGCCTTCGCCTCCTCCACAGCCCTCATCACTGCGTTTATGTCCAGGCTCATAATCAGCATGGTATGGAAAACACCCTATTAAAGTATTTTTCCCAAGAACACATCAATGTCGCATGCCGACTCAGGAACTAAACTGAAGCTCTGAATACACGAATACTTGCCCGTTCGTAAGCGATATTGATATTGAGTTAATACCATAGAGCCTAGCCACGCCATTAAACTCTACCGTGCATCCACCCACCACGAACCTAGCACCCACTATGTACGTACCATTCCCAACCAACGTTAATACGCCAGAGTACCCAGGCATTATCAAGCACCTATTGCTTGCGGTGAATACGGCATTGTTTATCTCCAGGTACGGTATTACAGCCGCATCCCTCCCCGTATTCACAATTGTGAATTCTACGGAACCATTTACGTAGTATGGACCGTTAACCATAACCCTTATTCCATACTTCGTACTTGCCATGTTAACTATATTAAATACGTACATTACGACGGCTATTGCTAGGGCTATGGCAACTACCGTCAGTATTATCGTCGTTAGTGGGTGTGAAATACCCCAGCTTTTCATAATTGAGACATTATTGATAAGTTGAAATACCTAATAAATTTTTCCTTCAATTCTTTTAAAACCTCCCCTCCTGCCTAAGCAACTCCTCGTACTTGTTAATGATGCTATCGTAAGCCCCAGAATCCAACTCTCTCAACACCTGCTTGGGATCCTTCCCATTTATTGTAACACCAATACTCCTACAAACACCTATGACTTGCTTAAGGGCGCCCCTGAAGTCCCTGCTCTTAAGTTCCTCCCATTTGATGTACACTATCTCCGCCAATTTGTCAATATCAATATCGCCAATCAACTCCTTAACCGCCTGGTGACTCCCTGTATCCTTTCCAATAGATCGCATTATTAAGTCCGTGATAGGTGGTAACTCAGGCTTAACGGTGAAATTCCTCGTGTCCTCATCAATCTCCAGCTCAACAAACACATTGTTAATGCCGTAATTAGCCAGGATTCTCGTCTTTTTATTTATCTCATCAGTCACCTTGCCGATATCCACACCATACTGACCCAACTGCTGAACAGCAGGGCCTCCAGCCTTCCCTGGCGCAACGGCTATTTTCACAACCCTCTTAACCATATTCGGGAGACCTCGGTTAATGCTTGGTATTTAACGTTTTTGTCTACGATTACTTACCCTCAATTTTCCTAATACCCTTTATGTTCACGATTATCGGCATCGTGCTTGATGAATCAAGAAGCTCAAGGTAAACCTGCCCCTTCTGCTTATCAATATCCACGACCCTACCCCTATAACCCCTGAAGGGCTCAACTATTATCTCAACAACATCGCCGACGTTGACCTCGACAGGCTTAACCAAGCTACGTAATAACTCGTCAGAGCTCATGACACCCCTAACCATGCCCCTATAATGCTTAATACCCGTCGCGAGATCCTGGATCTCATAAGGCATCGCACCCTCGACAAAGACGAAGCCCTTAAGCTCCGGCAACACGACTATCGCCGATATCCTAACCTTATCTAAACCCCTATTTTCAGCCCTAGCCTTAAGCATGAACGCAACACCATACTCCTGGCCGCCCACAGCCCTTATTGCATAAACCCTACAATTCGATGGTTTACCCTCCTCACTCATTAAGTCATCGCTATAGGCGCTGGTTTATTAAAACTTGTTCATTACGATGCCCTATCTACGACCCAAGCCTCTCGTGCTTAGTATTACTAATATGAGCATTATGCCTAGTATTACGACTATTGTTAGTACGACAACTAGGTTTAGTGGGTATGGTAAGTTAAAGTTGGCACTACTCGCTAAATACTCGCCCGCTATATTGAATAGGAACGAGTATATTCCCAGTATGGCTATTATTAAGGCACCAAGCTTTAAAACAACCATGTAATTACTCCTAGTTGGCTTTTTAGAAACCTTGAATATCCAAACCAACATGCTTAGCCAATTCATCAACCTCCTAACCCAACCCTCACTACTCATCGCGATCTCAATGCAACCCTAAATTTAAAACATTCCCTAACACCTAAAATATTAACTGCTTAATCTAATACGTAGTGCCCCTCCTGGTCTCATACCTAACCGCGGCAATGCCCTGGGAACACTCTACAACAGCAGCCACAAGAAGCAACACATAAACGCTGTCGACCGGAACAATCTCGAAGACCCTTGCCCTTGAGTTAGCAGAGGGTCCCTGGCAAATATTGCGTAGCCATCGACCCCGCGGGTGTGGGTTTGTGGGACCTGGAGCATGGCAAGTACTTGATAGCCACAGTGGCAACAGTGAGGAGTGGCTACGCAATAAGCGTCCTAAAGAATTCAGCCTTATTGAAGGGCCTTAGGTCGTCATAGCCCTGGCCAACGCCCAGGAAGTATATGGGCTTCTTAAGCTCGTATAGGAACGTCAGTATTGCACCGCCCTTCGGGTAGGCATCGACCTTGGTAACCACTAAACCATCTATCCTAACATACTTACTGTAGTATTTGGCAATGTCCAGAGCTTCATTGCCGAGCAGTGCGTCGGCTACGAATATGGATACATCAGGCTTACTAACCCTCTGAACCTTACTCAACTCATTCATTAGGTTAATGTCAGTGTGCATTCTACCGGCGGTGTCTATCATCACGAAGTCGATACCCCTAACCCTGGCGTGGTTTATTGCATCATAAGCCACGGCAGCCGGGTCAGAACCGTAGTCATGCTTAATAACCCTAACATTAAGCCTACTTGCGTGCCCCTCCAACTGCTCGATTGCACCTGCCCTGTACGTGTCCGCTGCGGCCCATACTGCCGTATACCCACCCTTCATTAATTGATGCGTTATTTTGGCTATGGTTGTCGTCTTCCCATAACCATTTGGTCCAAGGAATAGAAGAACCACGGGCTTCTTTGCATTGTGCATCTTGATAACCTCGCTCATGAAGTCCACATTCGGTACATCACTGAATAACTTATCCAGGGCTTCAACTATCGCGTTCTTTATCACCGACTCCTTATCCCCAAACCTAGGCACCTTAAGACCCCTAAGTTGGTTAATCACGGAATCACTTATCACGTCAGCCACGTCAACGGCTACGTCAGCCTCGACAAGCCGCATGAACAAATCGTCTCGTACTTCACTGAGCTTACTCTCGCTAAGCTCTGCCGTGGTTATTGAGGCGGCTATCGAGTTTGTGAACGACCTAAACGCATCCCTGAGCTTATCAAACACCATAACAACCTACCGCTGAGATTGTTGCTGCTGCCTAATGGCTGCGCTTATGTAGAGTAGGAAGTTGTCTATGTCGCTTATTCTCTTGGCTATATCGGCTGATTGGGCATCGAGTTTTGATTTTAGATCCTCGAACTCCTTGATCCTGGACTCAATATAGTTAATGGCGTAGGGTATATCCATCTCTATGACGTAGTTTGCCCCAACACCAACGAGGACTCTCTCACCCTGTACTGGGGATGCCCTAATGAAGACGCCACCACCAACTCCCGCGTATGTGTCCTGGACATTACCACCACTTAGCATGGAGAGCATATCCTTGGCGCTCCTTAACTCATTCAGTGTTTGCGTTATTAGTGCCAGGTTTTGCCTAACAACGTCGAGCAACGCTGTTAATGAGTTCCTCTCCTCAATCAACCTCTCAATATCCTCCCTGGTTATGACAATCCTCTGTGGTTGTTGCGACATTGCTCGCCTCACCACTTAATCAATGACTCAAGGCTCATTAATTGGAGCAGCTCTGTCCTCCTAATCTCATCCTTACCAATCTCCTTGACCTCCTCAATCCTTATCAAACTCCTCCCTAACTTATGCCTACTTCCCAAATCACTATAAACCTTCTCAATAGCCTCGCTAGGCTTTGTTGCAGGAACCTCAATCGTGAACTTCCGCCACTGTGTTCCAATCCTCATATGCCCAATAACCCTATAGATCCTAACCTGCACGTGCTTGGGGTAGGCTCGCGATTTATAAGGATTTTGCCCGTTATTGGGTATCACGATCTACAGATGGTGATAACCAGAAACACTGGGTTTTTAAGGGGGTTCCTGAGAAACTACCTAGGTGGTGTGGTAGTGGTTCTCACCTGCGATGTCTGTGGTGCACCCATAGATGGCGAGCCTGTCATTGTCGAGATAGACGGTGCCGTATTAACACTATGCCAGAGGTGTGCCCGTAAGTACGTAGGCACGAAGGGGGTCAAGGTCATAAGAGGGCCATCGCAAGTATCAACTGGTTCCCAGGGCATTGCCGCGGTTAGGTATGAGACCAGGAGGGGCACTACGTATAGGGTCAGTAAGCCGAGGATTAACGTCGATAAATACGAGGTTGTAGAAAACTACGCAGAACTCATTAGGGAGGCTAGGGAGAGCCTCGGCATGAGTAGGGATGTGCTAGCGAGGGTCCTTGGGGTTAAGGATAGCATCCTCAAGAGGATTGAGGATGGGCAATTAATACCGGATATAGAGTTGGCTAGGAAGCTCGAGAAGGTGCTCGGCATAAGCCTACTCAGGGAGGCTGAGAATGTCGGTACAATGACGGAAAAACCCGTGAATAAGTCATTGACTCTCGGTGATGTTGTTATGATACGTGAAAAGAACAAGAAGTGAGTGCAGGAAATTAGCTTTATATTAAATGCAAGTATGAGTGTTGGTAGTGGGTAGTAAGGCAATATTGCTTGTCGCTGACGATATTGAGGATGGAAAGATTAGGGAATTTAAGTCCCTAGCTGAGGCTGGTGATTATGAGGTATTGGACACGATAATACAGAGAAGGAGACCAGATCCACGTTACTACCTAGGCCTTGGTAAGTTGGGTGAGGTTGAGGAGATTGTTAGGAGTTATGAACCGGATACGGTCATTACGTACCACCAGTTAAATCCTGTACAATACGTCAACCTTGGGCGTAGGTTGAGGATTAGGGTTATGGATAGGGTTTGGCTTATCCTCGAGATTTTCGAAAGGAGGGCTGGTTCTAAGGAGGCTAAGCTACAGATTGAGTTAACGAGATTGAGACTCGAAATCCCAAGGGTTAGGGAATTCATTAGGCTAGCCAAGTTGGGCGAACAAATTGGGTTTTACGGTGGTGGTGAGTATGCAATAGAGGCCTACTATAGGCACATGGTTAGGAGGGTCTCGCACATTAGGAAGGAACTTGAGAAAATTAGGGAGAGGAGGGCTTCCCTGGTCATGAGGAGGAGGGATTACGGTCTTCCACAGGTCGCCCTGACGGGTTACACATCCGCTGGCAAAACCACGTTGTTCAACAGGCTCGCCCGGGAGAATAAGTATGTTGATGGTAAACCCTTCGCCACATTGGATACGTACTCAAGGCTGGCGTATTTCAACGGTGTAAACGCGATATTGACCGACACAATAGGGTTCATTGACGACCTACCACCACTACTCATTGAGTCATTCTACGCAACAATAGCGGAGGTTCTTAATTCCGACCTCGTACTCTTCGTAATAGACATGAGCGATGAGTATTCCGAGTTTCATAGGAAGTTCACGAGCTCCCTCAGGATATTCATGGACCTTGGAGTCCCCAAGGGCAAGATCCTGCCTGTATTAAATAAGGTGGATGCAGCCAATGACTCGTACATAGGCAATAAGGTATCGCTTGTTAAGCAGGAATTTAATGAGTATGTCGTAATATCGGCAAAGCTGGGGATTGGCATTGACGATCTTCGTAATACAATACGTAATAGATTAGAACAACTGGGATTGGTAGGTAAGGATTAGTAAGAAATAAAATAATTATTTTTGCCGAGAAATACCTAATGGAGGAGGATTTGGAGACTTCGTTATTCCTTGAGTATGTGCGCAGGAAGATGTCCTTCGAGTATGACGAGGAGACTGGAGAGTTGGCTGTGAAAATACTGAGAGCGTTATTCGAGAGGAATGAGACAATACCCGATGAAACACTGGCATTAATACTCGGCGTGAGTGCTGCCGAGATCAGGAGGGCTTTACATGCAATGCATAGGGTCGGTCTCGTGGGTTTTGTTAGGGAGTCAACGGATCAATACAGGTATGAATACAAGTGGTTCCTGAATAAGGAATTCATTAGGAAATTCCTGGTGCAGCACATAAATAATGTAGCGTCAAAATTAATGCATAGACTGAATGCACTAAGCACGACGACACTGTACATATGCCCAACATGCTTTAGAGGGTATACACTCGATGAGGCTTATGAATACGACTTTAGGTGCCCTCGTGATGATACGGAGCTCGAGCAGGTTGATGCAATATCAGAGATAGAATTTCTCACAAATGTAATTAAGAACCTGCGCATTGAAAAGGAAAGCCCACAGCAATAACGAATCATTCATCGACCCATTCCCACCATGATAATGCCTCGTTCTGGGAGGTTTGATTTTTGCTTTCTGACCTCCTCCTTTTTGGGTGGTTTCCTCGCCCAGCCTTCATCGGCTCCTCTGGCTGGGTTCATGGGGTCGCCCCGGGCCAGCACCGCGGGGCTTTGTTCTAGGCTGGCCTTGAATTCCTTGAGTGTGGCGTGTAAATACTGC
>NZ_LCWN02000040.1:0-19574 GCF_002078205.2 Vulcanisaeta sp. EB80 | reverse complement strand
TTAGTAGGTCTATGGTTTTTATTGGTGGTTTTGTGTTTGGCATGTCGCCGAGCGCCACGAAGCCCCCTGCCAGGGCTGCCGCTGTGCCGCTTGCTGCGTCTTCCTTGTATGATAGTTCGAAGTCCCTCAGGTGTACGTGGATGTCGGCGAGCCCCGGCAGCACTACGTATTGGCTTGGTAGGTCTATGACGACGTTGGCCTCGGTTGGTTTTTCGCCGACGTAGGTTATCTCACTCCCTGCTATACCCACGTAAGCCTCCCTGAGCTCTCCTTTCACGTAGGACCTGGCGTGGATTAATACATCGACAACCATACAATTAATGTTAAGTGTCGTGCTGTATAAGGATTGCGGCTTTGGACTTATGTGTTGTGGAGCTTGGGTTGCCGAACTGTTGGGTTATAATCGATTTCCTTAGGCTTCATGTATAGCCGTGGGTAATAGTTCATGCCGGTTTGGCGCCTTGTGCTAGATTCTTAGGACTTTAATTGTGAAACTGAATGTTTTTGTCTCGCCAGGTCTTATTACGATTAGTCCCAGTCCGTTGTGGTATGCATCGGGTGCACCGCTCATGGGTTCTATGGCGATTGAGCCAGGTATTCCCGTGTAGATTTGCGTGTATGGCATGTTACGCCTCACCATCTTTATGGTTGAGTAGCTTGATTCGAGGGTTACCTCCGCATTGCCTATTAGGAAGCAGTCATCGAATTCCCTCTTACTCGTGTTGTCTATGTCGTATGGCAGTAGCTCGCCTGTGGGTATTTTGTTACTCATTACGCAAATTCTCACCTCACCATCAACCCTAATCCTCCAGTCAGGACTTACAATGAAGTATGGGTGAGCACCAACCACAAGCGGTGCGGTCCTAGACCCCGTGTTCCTAATGATTAAGTCCGTCCTGAACTCCCTCTCACCCAACGCGTACTTGACCACGCTCGTTAGTTCGGTTGGGTAGCCCGGGTGATTGAGTACGTGCTTAAATTCAATCTCGCTAGGGCCCAGCTCCAACAGTTCCCACTCGTCATTCAAGACAAGCCCGTGTATTGCATGGCCCTCCTCATTACGTGGGAGCACGTACCTAGCGCCCTCAAACTCGTACTCGCCGTCCCTGACCCTGTTCGCGTATGGTATCATGATCGCCATACCTCCCCTCGTCGGCCTCTCCAGGTTGCCGGGCAGTAAAACGTTTTTGCCCGCTATCGACCATTCCGTGACGTAGGCACCCTTACTACTAATGGTGAGGGTTGATTCATTACTTCTAATACTGAATAGTGCCACGTTTCCGTGGTACTATAGCATCCTAATAATTCTTGCTTTATTTTTGTTCAGAATTTAGTTTTAGTTATTGGTTATTTATGTTCGATGCGTGGCGTACCTAACAGCGAGGTACCAATTTAAGATTACCTAATGCACTCGATCGTCACCAATCGATTACGCGGCCTTTAATCGCAATTGTTCATTATGATAATAGCGAATAATCAGTGCGTGATTATTCGAAGACATCCTACTATGCCTTTTAACGAATTACTGCTTAAAGTAATTATGGCAAGGTTGATTAAACCATAAAGGACGAGATATCGAAGGGTGGCTTGATCCTGTGGCTTTGGCGAGTCTTAATGGCTAGGTTTCGTGGGTTAGTTACGGTGACGTCTGGTGATAAGTACATTGTTGAGTTCCTTGACTCGATTAGGCTTAGGATTGTTAGAGTTACGTTGTTCACGAGCTACCAGAGAAGGTCTTATCATGAGGAGGTTTACCTGGCTATAAGGGGTAGGGGTCCTGATAAGGCGTGCATAACCATGATTAATCGTGAGACGAACTTGTTGAATTGCGTGAGGGAGGATATTATACCGATACTATTCTAGGCGATGAATTCATTGTGTTATTTTTAGGACGTCTCTGAAGAATTTTTCGTAGCCCATGTTCTCTATTGTCTTTACGACCTCCTCACCGCCCTGGTGCACCACCTCGCCCTTGTTCATTACTATTACCTTGGTTGGTTTTACGTAGTGCAGTATCTCTGCGTGGTGTGTTGTGACTAGTATTGCTGTTCCTTCCTGGGCTAGTTTGGCTATTGATTTGCCTATCACGGCTATGCCGTCTACGTCGAGCCCCGAGTCCGGTTCGTCTAGCATTGCGACCTTTGGTTTGTACATGAGTAGCTGAAGCATTTCTGCCCTCTTTGATTCTCCGCCGCTGAATCCAGCATGGACTCCCCTGCCTAGGTGCTCTGGCTTTAGTCCTAGTTCTGTTGTTAGTTTTGTTAGTTGGGCTAGGGTTTGTGGTGATGGTGGGTCTGTTATGTGCTTGCCCATCTTCTTGTTCAGCATTGCCGTTATGAGCATCGATAGCCTGACCTCGGGTACTGGTGTTGGTGTTTGCAGCGCCAGCAGTATGCCTTTCTGCACCCTCTCCTCTGGGTATAGGTTCACTATTGACTCTCCATCAAGCCTTATGTCCCCGTTAACCACCCTGTACCTTGGGTGCCCTGCTATTGTTAGGAATAGTGTTGTTTTTCCGCTGCCGTTTGGTCCCATTATGGCTACCACCTCGCCTGACTCGACCGTTAGGTTTACGTTGTTTAGTATCCTCTTTCCATCAACCTCGACGGCTAGGTTTGTGATTTCGAGCTTTGTCATTTCGGTCTTGTTGCTTTTGTGACACTGATTAAAAGCCTTTCGGCAGTGTCTATGTGGGTTATTTAGTGCAATGCTTTAAATCCACAATCCCTCACTAATTGCTTGGTGCCTTAATGTCCGGCGCAAAGCTCGATATTGCTAGGGGCGATGTTTCCGGCATACTCGGTGCTGCCAAGCCCATTCCCTGGGAGGTGGCTGTTAGGGGTAAAATAACGAGGGACATGGTTGAGGAGTTGAGTAGGGTTAGGGGCGAGCCTGATTGGATGAGGAGACTTAGGCTTAGGGCTTTGGAGATGTTCGAGAGGCAGCCATGGCCCAAGTGGTTGCCTATTGAGGGTAGTATAGACCTTGAGTCCCTGGTCCTGTATGCTAAGCCAACCGTGGAGAGGGCTAGGTCCTGGGATGAGCTGCCTAGGGAGTTGAGGGAGTACTACGAGGCCCTCAAGATACCTGAGCTTGAGGCTAAGGTTCTCTCTGGTGTTATTGGGCAGGTTGATTCTGGCGTGACCTACGAGAGTGTCAAGAAAGACCTGGAGAGGGCTGGTGTCGTTGCCATGAGTATGGATGAGGCCGTCAAGAGGTACCCGGACCTCGTGAAGCAGTACTTCACCAGGGTATTCCCGCCGGAGTACAAGTTCGCATCCCTAAACATAGCCCTTTGGGGTGGTGGTGTCTTCGTCTATGTACCTCCCAACACGCATGTTAAGTTGCCCCTCGAGTTAGTCATATTGATTAGTAGTGCCGGTGTTGGTCAATTCGAACACTCGCTCATTATTGTTGGTGAGAATTCGAGTGTTGAGTTTATTGTTGCCTGCGCAGCGCCCGTGTTTACCGGCGTTAGTCTTCATAATGGTATGACTGAGGCGTACATCCATAGGGGCGCGAGGGTTAGGCTTGTGGATTTGAAGAATTGGAGCAGGGGCGTTATTTACTTTGGTAATAATAGGGCGATTATTGAGGAGGGGGCCTCGGTTGATTGGTTAAGTGGTTCCCTGGGTGGTAAGGTGACGATTGTCTACCCAATGAGTGTTCTCAGGGGTGTTGGTTCCAGGGCGACGGTAACGAGTGTCGCCCTGGCAAACGGGCCTACCTGGAAGGAGGAGGGTGCCAAGGTGTTCCATACCGCACCGCACACCTACAGTAAGGTTGTTAGTAAGGGTGTTAGCTTGAATGGTGGGACCTCGGTCTATAGGGGCCTTGTGTATGTTAGGGAGGGCGCGAGGTACGCAAAATCCTCGGTTAGTTGTGAGTCCCTGGTGCTTGATGAGAGGTCTAGGGCGTACACGATACCTCATGAGCAGGTCTTCGAGGTTACGGCTACAGTAACGCATGAGGCGTACACGGGTAGGCTTGGTGAGGATAAGCTGTTTTATTTAAGGAGCCGTGGTTTGGGTGAGGAGGAGGCCCGTAGCCTCGTGGTGCTCGGTTACTTCCATGATGTCATGGTTAACCTGCCCGTTGAGTACGTCTCGATATTCAATAGGGCCATTGAGCTTGAGCTTTCGAGACTTGGTGGTGTTGGTTAAAGTTCAGAGTTTCCTATCTCCGGGGATTGGTTTTTAAGTAGGTCTCAATGCATGCCTTCGGTGACACTGATGAATAATGAGACGGCAGAGTCACTGAAGAGTGTTATTGAGAAGGGGTCTGTCGAGGAATTGCTTGGCCCCGAGTTGGAGAAGGTTCCCTGGGAGGCTGTGGTTAGGGGTAGGATTACTAGGGATACTGTTGAGGAGTTGAGTAAGATTAAGGGCGAGCCTGATTGGATGAGGAGACTTAGGCTCAGGGCTTTGGAGATGTTCGAGAGGCAGCCATGGCCCAAGTGGTTGCCCATTAAGGAGGAGATAGACCTTGAGTCCCTGGTGACCTACGCCAAGCCGAGTATTGAGCGTGCAAAGTCCTGGGACGAGGTGCCTAAGGAGATTAGGAGGTACTACGAAGCCCTGGGACTCCCTGAGCTGGAGGCTAGGGTTTTGGCTGGATTGCTTGGTCAGTTCGATTCCGAGGTTGTCTACCTCCACGTTAAGAAGTACCTCGAGGAGAAGGGCGCCATTGTGACTACGATGGACGAGGCTGTTAAGAGGTACCCGGACCTCGTGAAGCAGTACTTCACCAGGGTATTCCCACCAGGTGAGCATAAGTTCGCAGCACTCCACGTGGCTTTATGGAGTGGTGGCACCTTCGTCTATGTACCGCCCGGTGTGAGGCTTGATATGCCCATAGAGTCCTTCTTCCTAATTGGCACGTCTGGTGAGGGTCAGTTCGAGCACTCGCTCATTGTTGCCGATGAGGGTGCCTCCGTGGAGTGGCTTGAGGGTTGTGCAGCCCCTGTCTATAAGGGATTCAGTTTTCACGATGGCATGGTCGAGGGATTCGCGGCAAAGAATGCCCATTTGAGGATTAATACTATCCAGAATTGGAGTAGGAATATTATCAATTTTAATAATAAGAGGGCTGTGGCGATGGAGAACGCGACGGTCGAGTGGGTTGAGGGTAGCCTCGGTAGTAAGGTTAGTTACACGTACCCAAGCACGGTGCTTAAGGGTGAGGGTGCGAGGACCAGCATAATAGGGATTACGATAGCCAACGGGCCGTTCTGGAAGGAGAATGGTGCCAAGGCCTATCACGATGCGCCGAGGACCTCGAGTAAGATTGTGAATAAGAGCGTGAGCATAAACGGCGGTACCGTAGTCTACAGGGGCCTTGTGTATGTTAGGGAGGGCGCGAGGTACGCAAAATCCTCGGTATCCTGTGACTCGCTAATACTCGATGACAAGTCCAGGGCTTACACGATACCGCATGACCAAGTCTTTGAGGAGACTGCCACGGTTACCCACGAGGCTTATACGGGTAGGCTTAGTGAGGATAAATTGTTCTACCTGAGGAGCCGTGGTTTTGATGAGGGTACGGCTAGGAGCTTGGTTGTCCTCGGTTTCATACAGGATATCGTGGTTAGGTTACCAACTGAGTATGCAATGACTTTAAATAGGGTTATTGAGCTCGAGTTTGGTAAGCTGTCAAAGGTCGGCTGAGCGTGTTTATTATGAGCGCCAAGTGGCTTGTTGAGCTTAGGGAGAGAGCTAGGGAGTTGGTGCCCAAGATACCGTACCAACAGATAAGGGATTCACCATCAGTCAAGTACTACACGGACTGGAATGCCTTCGAGAGGTGCGCCGACCCAAACCCAGCCACGATAACCAGGGCGGGGCCTGTCTTCGACCTCATAGAGCCTGGGGTGGCTGTTGTTAATGGCTACCTAAGCCTGGGCAAGGTACCAAGCGGCGTTAGGGTCTTGGATCTGGAGGATTTAGGTGATGAGTATGGGAACCTCGTGTTTAAATCAATAGATATTGATGAGTCCAAGGCCCTGGCTAGGCATGTGGCTAACATGCTCGGTGGCGCCTATGTGGAGATTGCCGAGAGCATCGATGAACCGTTGAGGATTATCGTGAATACGAACACGAATTCGCAAGTCCTGATACCGACCCACTACACAATAGCCGTTAATGATGGGGTTAGGGCTAGTTTGGGCCTCTACATAGTCAATAATGGTGGTTGCCCATCAACGACAGCCGAGGTTTACCTGGGCAGGGGTTCCTTGCTGAACCTGCTCGTCATCTCGATGGGTGATTCCACGCCTGAATTCACCATGCTTAGGGTTATTACCAACGAGAACTCTAGTGTGGTTGCCAGGTCATTGCTCATTGGTGGCCCCATGAACCACCATAGGGAGGATTACCTGCTCCAGGGTGTTGGGTCTAGGCTTAACCACCTTGGTCTTGAGGTTGGTGTTGGTTCGTCGAGGATTGATTACCAGGTTAATGCGATGCACCTGGGTGAGGGTAGCTCAAGCTACTCAAGGGTTCTTGGTGTGGCTAGGGATAAGTCGTTTATAATACATAGGGCCTTGGGTAGGATATTTGAGAAGGCCAGGTGGAGTGACACGAACGTTGAGGGTAAGGTATTCGTACTGAATGAGGGGGCCTATGCAGCCTCCGTGCCGGTCATAATGGTTGATACTGGTGACGTGAACGGAGCCAGGCATAGCGCTGCCGATGCTTCACTCGATGAGGATCAAGTCAATTACCTGAGGTTGAGGGGTTTTGATAGGGATGAGGTTATGGACCTCCTGATACATGAGGTCGTCTCCCAATTCCTCGACTCATTACCTAAGGAATTCCTCGTGGATTCGGAAGCCCTGAGACTCCTCTTAATCAATAAATTAATAATGAAGCATTAATCCCTACGCGTTGCTGTTACGCATACGAAACCATAATCCTCAGCCTCCCCAAGGCTCACTGTTTTAGGCTCCTCGTAGTAATCACCAACACCTCTCGATAATGTGGCGATGACCTCCTCATCAACAAAACCTACCTCCCTCAGCATACTCGCAAGCTCCTTAACGGTGTAGAAGTGGGCCGCTGAGTAAAACCTATGCCCTCTGCGACCAAGCTCCATGTAGAACCTCCCATGGCTGCTCTCCCTAGGTACTATGCACGTTATTAATCTACCACCGGGCTTAAGCACCCTGTGAACCTCCCGAAGTGTTTTCTTGGGATCGTCGAGGAAGCATATTGTGACTATGATGACCACGTAATCGAGGGAATAGTCCCTAATCGGCATTGACTCACCAATGCCAGCCACAACCATCACGCCCCTATCCCTCGCCAACTCAGCCATACCTAGGGCGGGCTCTAGGCCCATTTGTATGTTAACTTTACTAGCGAAGAATCCGCTTCCAACCCCAACCTCCATGCCGAAGCCCTGTGGTTTAGTCATGGACACTGTCTTAACCTCGGCCTCAGCCACCATTTCGTGTTTCCTGTACCAATGATCATAATCCAGTGCGTATCTATTGAAGATGCTCACGGTGCTCGTTGTGGTCACCCATAGGTGTCCAGTGTGATTTCAGCCACGTCGTATGCGTACTCGGACATCCTCCTTATGCTCTCAACAATCATCATCAACCTGCCGCCAATCTCCACAGGCAACCCGCTACTGTATATTTTACCAATGACGTCCATGCTCCTACCCCTCATTTTCAATCTCATATCCAGTGTCTTCACTGCACCCTCAACATCAGTATTTATGAAGGACAGGACTGACCCCCTAAATAGGTCTATAGCCATTGAGCCTAGGTCGGCTATGTCATTCACGATTGGTGACTCAACCAATTTACAGCATAGGGTCTGGGTCTCCCTAACTACCTGGGCTATCCTCCAGGCATGGTCACCAGCCCTCTCTATGGACTTGGCAACCATGAGTGAGTTGACCAACTCCCTAGAATCAACAACCTCCAGCTTGGAGAGGACGGCTTGGTCTATTAAGCCACTCATCACCAACCTCTCAACGAGCAGGTACAACCTATCAACCTCATTATCCCTCTCAATCACATCCTCAGGGTCGCCACCAGAACCCCTGAGGATGTCTATGGCGTCCCTAGCCATTCCTAGGACCACGAGCATCATCCTATTGAGCAATCGCTTAATCGGTATCTCGGGTGTGGGCATTACGAACCTAATCACCAGGTAATCAGCGCCCTCCTCAATGACCTCGGCACCGGATATCCTATCCCTAACCAACCCCTTAACGCTACCCTTAATGCTAACATGATCACCAAACCTAACCCTAACCTCACTGGCACCCCTTAGGTACTGGGTAATGACCTTCCTAAGCACGTACTCAGGATCATCCCTATCAACACCTATTGAATTATTACCACCCCAAGCCTTCGCGGCGCCGCCCATGGGTGCCAGGGCTATGTAATTACCCATAAACCTAAGCAGCACATGCGAGCCAGGCCCTATACCCAGCGCCGTTAGCCACCTCTTGGGTATGGTTATGGCTACGGAAGACCTACCAGTGGTTACAACCTTCCTAACCTCCTCCTCAACCACAGGCTAAGGATGTAAAGAGTTAATTAATCTTCTTTCGTCCGTAAAGGAACCATGCTATTGCCCACCACCTAATCCCAGGGTGTATCAGTAATGATTTAATTAACGCCCCCTATGCACTCTAACCTTAATGGAGTACCTGAGGGTGTTGGTCACTGGTCCTCCTGGTGTTGGTAAGACCACGTTGGTTAGGAAGGTGGCTGATTACGCCAGGGGTTTGGGTCTTAAGGTATTTGGTTTCGTGACCGTGGAGGTTAGGGAGGGTGGTTCTAGGGTTGGTTTTAAGATAATTGACATTAACGGTGGTAAGGAGGCTTGGCTTGCCCACGTGTCCCTATTTCGCGGCAACCCAATGGTTGGTAAGTACTACGTAAACACGAGAGCCATGGAGGAGGTTGGGATACCAGCAATTAGGTCTGCTGGACAGGGTTCTTTGCTTATTGTTGATGAGATTGGCAAGATGGAGCTCTTAAGTAGGGATTTCCTAAGGGTTCTTGAGGAGGTCACGCCAAAGGTGCACTTTCTGGGTACGGTATTCACAGCCTACAGGTTCAACCCGGGGGTTAGGGGGTTTGTTGAGCGTTTTGGCTTTAGGGTTGTTGAGTTGAGTAGGGTGAATAGGGATTTGGTTTATGGTGAGATCATTAGGGAGTTGGGTAGGGTGTTGGGTTTGTGAATTTTGTTTAATGATTTGTTTAAATAATACACGCAGTAACACGCCTAAATTAATGGGTTAGGTTTAAATATTGTTTGTAATAGCGACAACCGTGGATAGGCTTAGGATTTTACTGGTTTCAGACTTGCATGGTTCAAGCATGGCCTTTGGTAAACTATCCAACGCCATAAAATTCTACAAAGCCGACATTGTGGTGCTTGCCGGTGACTTGACGGGTAAGGCCTTGGTACCTATCGTTAGGGAGGATGGATCCTTCAGTGTTACTAATGGTGTTAGTAAGTACTTGGTGAACGTGTTTGGTGATGTTAAGTCAGTCAATGATGATGAATTGGACAACGTCATTAAGCGCCTCAGGGCTAGGGGTTACTACCCTGTGGTTGTTAATAAGGCTGGCTATGAGGAGTTGGCAAGTAGTAGGGAGAGGGTTAGGGACACATTCATTAAGTTGATGATTGAGGCTCTCGAGGAGGACCTGGGTAAGGTTGAGGCTAGGTATAGGGAGGCTGGTGTTAAGCTACTACTAATGCCTGGCAATGATGATTACCAGGAGATCGCGGATTACGTGAGGAGGAGGGCTTCGGACGTCCTGATACCGATAGATGAGAATGTCGTGGAGATCAACGGCTACCACTTCCTAGGCTTCGGCTACTCAACACCAACACCATGGCACACACCGAGGGAGGTTAGTGAGGAGGATCTTAGGGCTAGGGTCGAGAAGTTGATAGGCAATGTTGATAAATCGAGGCTGGGTAAGCTCATTCTCGTCATTCACGACCCACCAAACAACACCCTAATTGACCAGGCCTACCAGTTGGACAAGGATTTCAAACCCGTGATCCGGGGTGGTGAGGTTCTTAGGACGCACGTGGGCAGTAAATCCGTTAGGGCGTTGATTGAGGAGTACTCGCCGTTAATGGGCCTTCACGGTCATGTTCATGAGTCACCAGGCATTGATTATATAAGGAGTAGGGCCGGTACTAAGGTGCCTGTGGTTAATGCAGGTAGTGAGTATTCTGAGGGTGTGCTTAGGATGGCGTACCTGATAGTTGAGGGTAATAGGTTGAAGAATTACTTCCTACTTAGGGGCTAGGTAGGATTTTTAAGTTGGTAAATACGCAGGTTCGCGTGGAGGTTAACCTGGCATCATTGATCAGGGACCTGGCTGTTAAGGCTGGTTCATTCATTAGGTCTAAGGCTGATGATCCCAGCTATAGGCAGATAATGAGGAGGGGCTCCACCGATGTTTCAAGGAGGGTGGACCTGGAGGCTGAGGAGTTGATCATCAAGGGCATCGAGAATGAGGGTTTGAGGGCGGCTATAATTACTGAGGAGAGGGGTGTTGTTAAGATTGGTGGTGGGGAGCCTGAGTACGAGTTCATAGTTGATCCATTAGATGGCTCCCTCAATTTCGTGTTTAACATACCATTCTACTCAGTATCAATAGCCGCGGGTAGATACCGTGAAAAGATGAGGTTTAGGGATTTGAGCGATGGTGTTGTTTATTACGTACCAAAGAACGCACTCTACTACGGCGGAACCGAGGGATTCCAGGTTAGGGGTGATGAGCTCGGAGATTTGAGTAGTGACATTGACAGGCCCGTGGTCTCCATGTACGTGGAACCGGACACAAACGAGAAGGTGCTTTTCGGTCTCAGGGAGTTCTATGATAGGTTTGGTAGGTTTAAGATTAGGAGCCTTGGTTCGGCAAGCCTAGAGGCCGTCATGGCTTCGTTGGGTAGGTTCCTCGCCTTCATGGATATGAGGAACAGGCTTAGGGTCTTTGACATAGCAGGTGCCTATGTCGTCTCAAGGGCAGCCAACGCCTATAGCTATGTATTGGGCGGCAATGAGTTAGGCGAAGAATTAATGAGCACCGAAGTTAGGTATAGTGTGGTTGTTAGTAGGAGGATTGATGTTGTTGATGCATTACTTAAGCTGCTGACCTCTCCCTCGCCTTAAAGGCGAGATGCACCTTAGTTTTCATAGGTGTCCACCGAGTTCTGTGAAACTTTTGCTGTTCTCATTGGTTAATTAGGCGGGAGGTCTTATATAGACGTTTACGTGGGTTTGGATGATGAGGATTAGGCTTAACCTCGAGTGCCCCAAATGCGGTGGTTCACTCTTCCTTGAGGAGGACAGTAACAGGGTGGGCATAATCTGTGGTAGGTGTGGTCTTAGGGTTAGTTGGAAGTTGAGGGATGCTGCAAGGAGAGCCTTGAGGAATATTGATGGGTCCCTATTGTTTGATTGGAACTCTGTAATTGATGAACTCTACCTAGAACTTGCCGTTAATACTCAGTAATATACATTGAATTACTTGGAAAGGTTAATTTAAGCCCGAGGTGTACATTATACGCTTAAACAATAGGTGGTTGTGATTGGCTGAGGAGCTGTCCCAGTTGGATAGGAGGCTTAAGGAGTGGTTTCTCGAATTAGCTGGGATTCTTGGTTGGAGGGTTGATAAGGTTATTGACGCGTATAGGCTCGCCCAGCGCTCGGTGATAATCGATGTTAGGGATGATGGTAGGGAGATTGGTGGTTTGAGACTTAGGGTACCATCAGAGAGTAGGGATACCCATTACTACGTCTCGGTCGGTCCCTACGGGGCCAAGTGCACGTGCGAGGCGTCGGTCATTAGGGGTGAGGTTTGTAAGCACATCGTTGCTGGGTTAATAACGTGGAACATGATCAGCGTGATTAAGTACGGCAAATGGCTAGAGCTTAAGGGCATTGAGTGGTTGGGTAATAGAAAGAAGGATAATAATGATGGTGAAAAGCCGTAGCTTGGATGAATGCGTTGGTTATCCATCAACGGTAGAATTATGCCTGTAAACCTACGGTAAATAATTATCCATAGTTATATACATACATATTATTTAGTTTAAACAATATCCTTTGCATTATTAATAATTAACCTTTAAATAGTAAAATAAAGCTATTAAACTTACTATGACCTGGGTTAAATCACTGTGGCTTGCGATAATATTGTTGGTAGTGGTTGCGGTTAGTGTCTTGGCAATGTCGATATACGTAGTTCCCATGGCCTCGCCAACACCTCCACCATCCTCGTACATACTCATTAACATAACGGCGCCCAATTACGCCTCCTGGACCATTTATGCCAATGCCTCAACTGGTTGGTACGCATACTATAGTGGCTCTGGTTCCATGTCCTTTGGCCCAGCGTATGCAGGTGGGCCTGGCACGGTGGTAACCTTTAACGTAACATCATTAACCAATTGTCCGTACCCAACAATAATGTATGAACCATCAAATAACATAACCCTGGCAAGTGGTGCTAATTATGAGACCATAACCATAAATTGTGTACCCGAGGTTAACGCCACATTCAATGTGACTAGCGGTGGTGGGGTGATTCTCATAGTGTCAACGCCCGGTTTCGTAACGACCCAATCCCTCATCATAAATGGCCCATACATTCAAAGCATGATGCTCCCAATGAACTCCACAGTCCTAGTGATAGCCTGGCCATTCAGTGGTTATACGCTTGAGGGCGTCTACGTCAATGGTGAAGCCATTAACTATACAGAGACGCCTTACGGATCTTTCCATGCAACGATAGTATTGACTACGAATTCAACGGTGAGTATTGAGTTTTCACCGGTAAGTAGTGGTTAGGTTGCGTAATTATCGTATTATTTTAAATTTAAATTGAGGCGTTTGTTTTTGTTTGGGTTTTAATTGTATGGAGAGGTTGAGGGAGGTGAGAGACGCCTATGACGTAATATCCAGGGCCTATTCCACGGCTAGGGAGACGGGCGTGCTGGCTCAGAGGTTGCTTGGCGAGGTCGGTGAGTTCCTACGTAGTGCTAAGCCTAGGGTTATCCTCGATATTGGGGCTGGGTCCGGTGGTAATTTGAGGGTTATGAGGAGCTTCTTCGCTGGCTCTCTCTATATTGGTTGCGAGCTGAGTCTGGGCATGATAATGGGTTCTGGCGAGGATATTCCATGGATTAATTGCTCGGGCACGCACTTACCGATTAGGCGTAATTCTGTGGATGTGGTGCTATCACTCGCCGTGCTTCATCACATACCTGGTGACTTGATACTTAATGTGCTCTCCAATGTCTATGATGCACTTAGGATTGGCGGCTTATTCATGGCCACAACCTGGGGTTGTGTCGGTGATGCACTGGAGAGATTGGTCGATAGGGTTGGTGATTGTGAGGGCTATGTGTCGTGGAGTTACGGTCTTGGTGATAGGGTCCTTAGGTACTATAGGCTTTATAGGGAGGGTGAGCTTGGTAGTGAGGTTACCAAGGCTGGCTTCAGGGTTGTTAGGTCTGGTGTTATTTGGGTTGGTCGTTATGCCAATTACTATGTAGTTACTGTGAAGTAGGTATATAGTCAATATATATGCAATACTTTATAGCAATCATGCCAATACTTATGTAATGTGTTCTCAATATTATGAGTACCAATTAACCCTGGATAAGATAATACGTAGAGCCGCCCAGCTGTACCCAAGCATTGAGGTTGTCTATGCACCACCCGGTGGATCGATAATCAGGTCTAACTACGCCAGGGAGTGGGATAGGGTACAGAGGCTTGGTTCTGTTCTCGAGGAGCTTGGGGTACAGTCTGGCGAGCCTGGTAGGTTTGGTAGTAGGGTTGCGGTTCTCGATTGGAACACGATTAGGCACTATGAACTATACTTCGCGGTACCCATGTACGGCGCCGTACTACACACGGTTAATGTGTTATTATCGCCTGAGGACATAATATACACGATGCTGCAGGCACAGGATGAGGTGTTATTCATTAACGAGGACTTCATACCACTGGCTAGGGTTGCCTCATCACTCGTTAAGAGCATAAAAAAGGTTGTGATAATGAGTGATAAGGCTGAGCATGGGGAGGTTTCGTTTGATGGCGTTGAGGTTTATTGGTATGAGGACCTACTACGTAATGCCAAACCATACAACTTCCCAGAACTTAACGAGAATGTTGTAGCAACGATGATGTTCACATCAGGAACTACAGGGAGGCCGAAGGGTACATACTTCACCCATAGGCAGCTGGTTCTACACGCAATATCGGTTACCCTCTCAATAACCGCACCACCAATAAACGCCAGTATCTATGATGTAGCCATGCCCCTCGTACCCATGTTTCACGTCCATGCCTGGGGACTCCCGTACATAGCCACATTGACTGGCATTAAGCAGGTTTACCCAGGGCGTTTTGATTGGGGCCACATACTGAGGGTTATCAACGATGAGGGTGTTACAATCGTTAATGGTGTACCAACCATACTTTATAACCTACTCACGCACCCTGACTCGCCGAAGTACGACCTAAGCAGGCTCAAGTTCATAGCCGGCGGCGCAGCACTACCAAGGGGTTTGCTTGAGGAGGCGGTTAAGCGCGGTGTAACTGTTGTCCAGGGGTTTGGACTCACGGAAACAGCGCCAGTCATACTGCTTAGTATGGAGAAGCCCAACATGAGGGATTGGCCCATGGATAGGAGGAGGGAGTTGTCAGGCCTCAGCGCTGGTTTACCCCTACCGCTCGTTGATGTTAGGATTGTTGATGAGCAGGATAGGGATGTCCCTAGGGATGGTAAGACCATGGGCGAGCTTGTGGTTAGGGCGCCATGGGTCATTAAGGAATATCTTAACGATCCTGAGAAGACTAGGAACGCCTGGCGTAATGGCTGGTTCCACACAGACGATATAGCGGTATGGGATGGTGAGGGTTATATCCAAATCATGGATAGGGCTAAGGACGTGATAAAGAGCGGTGGTGAGTGGATCTCAAGCACGAGGCTTGAGGACCTCATAAGCACGCATCCTGGTGTTGGTGAAGTTGCTGTTGTTGGTGTTCCCCATCCCAAGTGGGGTGAGAGGCCCATAGCCATTGTCGTACCAAAGCCTGGGTGGAGTGTAACCGAGAGTGACATCAGGAATCACCTGATGAAGTACGTAGAGCAGGGGCAAATACCGAAGTGGTGGATACCTGACAAGGTGATAATCATGGAGTCGGAATTACCAAAAACAAGCACGGGAAAAATAGACAAAAAGATACTGAGGGACAGAATTTCCTCACTAGGCGTTTAGGGTATCGATCATGTTGAGTTTAAATCCATGAAACCTCAATAGGTCAAGTGCGTTCTCGATCATTATTTCATCCTTATCATTATCACGAATATTCGTACTACCCTCAACACACTTAATACTCGCAACCAAGTCCCTATACCTTCTGTACGGGTAACCGCTGCCGAAAATCATCCTATCAGCCCCTAGTGAGTTTATTATTGACCTGGCTGAGTCATTATTAAATAGGTAGCAATTGATGTCTGGCGTTACTAGGTAAACATTGTCGTATTTCCTCATAACCCTAGCAACCCCCCTAACCCATAAACTAACCCTTTCCGGTGATGTGCCTAGTCCACTAACTACGATGTTCGGCCTATACTCCTCGAGAACCTCAGATAGGTGGTTGGGTAGTGCGTGTGTGATCAATTTCTCATCAATCTCCCTAGGCATCCCAATATGTATGATGACCAACACCTCATTCTTCTCGGAATACTCCATCAGCTCCCTGAAGGCTGGGCTCTTGGCTGGGTTGAAGAATTGAAGTACTGGAGAAACAAAAACACCCCTAAGGCCTAAGTGACCCATCTCCCAAATCTTCTGCTTAACATACCTACTACCAAAGCTTGGGTTTATGCTGGAGAATGGTATGAAGAACTCGCTCGTACCCTCCTTAAAGACCTCATACCAGAGTTTCATAGGGTCGATCATGTACTCAGGCCACTTACTAACCAGGTCATAAACCTCCCTAACGACTGACTTCGCATCAACAACCATACCCAAATCCCTAGCCAACCTAAACAAGCCGCTGAGGGTTAGGCTAAGCGTTGGATCAACATCTATTGGGTAGAGCACGGAGGCCACGGCACCGGCGCTCTGCAACCTATTCCTTAACCTCCGGAGCTCCGCTGCGGGGTGTGCGTGAAAGTCAATAAAGTTGTATGAAGGCATTTATGACACCATTCTTAACCTCCCATACTTAAATAGTTTATTTAAGTATTAATTTGTTTATATCATTGTATATAAGTAAAGATTAGATCGATAATGCTAATTTTAGTAATTGAAAGTTAGGAACCGGTGAACTTCGGCTTCCTCTTCTCGATGAATGCCGTAACGCCCTCGATGAAGTCGTAACTTCTACCCAATTCACCCTGTAGTTTCGCCTCCGTACTTAGGAATTGATCAAGATCCTTGAACAAAGCCTCATTAATGAGCCTTTTCGCGTAGGAATAGGCCTTAAACGGTCCCTGTACCAGCTCGTTGGCGAACCTCAGGGCCTCACCGAGTGGGTCATCAACAACCTTGACAAGACCCATGGCTTCAGCCTCCTCGGCAGAAAACTCACCGCCAATGAGCAGGTACCTAAGCGCCTTGGCGCCAACAAGCCTACTCATCATTAGCGTTAACCCTGTATCGGGTGCTAAGCCAATACCCTGAAACGCCATCACAAACCTAGCACTTTTCGATGCGAAGGCGAAATCGCAGGCAACAGCTAGGCTTATACCCGCACCAGCGGCTACACCATTCACCGCCGCAATAAATAGTTTATCGCTAAATCTAATCTCCCTTAGAATTAGGTGGAATGAATCCCTAAGTTCCTCCTCAAGATTTACATTCTTAAGTTCGTCAGGCCTTAATGAAATGTCGGCTCCCGCTGAAAATGCCCTACCAGCCCCCGTTATGACCCCAACCCTTTTCTCGGGATTGCCGTTGAATTTACGTAATGCATCAAGCAACTCAGCCCTGAGATCCTCACTTAATGCGTTCAGTCTTTCTGGCCTATTTAACGTGAATATTGTTATGGGACCCCTTTCATCAATAAGTACGGGCCTGCTCATGGGCAACACCCCCATTACTCAATGGGTACGAACTCGTACGTTAAGTAACCCTCAGGCTCCCTCCTGGCGATCTGGAGCCTAACCCTCATGCCAACCCTTATCTTCCTAGGATCATCGATCCTAAGCCAAGCCAACACATTGAAGCCCTCCTTCATCCTGGCTATTGCAACCACGTAGTCTGGGTAGTGGGAGAACGTTAGTGGTTTCGTGTTTATTACCGTGTACGTCAATAACTCACCTTCACCACCAACCTCTACCCAATCCATATCACTGACCCTACAGTATGGGCAGTCGGCCTGCGGTGGGAAGTAGTACCTACCGCACCTCCTACACCTGGTTGCGTATATCTTCCCCTCCCTTAAACCCTCGAAGAACCTCTTAATCCTCTCAACACTTATTGAGAACCTAATCCTCAACTCCCTAACATCATACCAAAGACTATACTGACCCTTCTCATCAGGTGCTATCGGCATGCCCGTGGCCTTGACAACCTCATTCAACTGCTTAATTGATTGCCTCCAGAATTCCTCGTATTTGGCATCCAGGGACGTACCCATCACCTCTTAGGCTTTGTTTTCGGTCCCCCATCCTTATCGAGTGAATACAGCGTTATGTAGGCATAATGGCCTGTGCCGCCAACATTATGGGACAAGGCCCAGCCAGTGTATACATCGGCCTGCCTATCCCTGGGCTCAATACTCTGCCTCAACTGCTTCGTCATCTCAACGGCCATCGAGACCCCCGTGGCCCCTATTGGGTGGCCCTTGGCCTTGAGACCACCGTCTAGGTTGACCGGTATTAAACCGCCCTTGTAGGTCTGACCCTCCCTAATTAATTGGATGCCCGTTCCTCTCTCGGTAAAGCCCAGGTCCTCGTAAGCCATCACCTCAGCTATAGTGAAGCAGTCATGGACATCGGCGACATCGAAATATTTCCAGGTATCCCTATGCTCAATATTGGCCTTCCTAAACGCCTGCTCGGCCGCCTGGTAGGCCGCGTCTAGGCCTATGAAGTCAGGCCTTTTACTAAGGTTTGCGGTACCTGTGGCGACGCCCACGGATCTAATCCAGACAGGCGTATCAGTTATTTTCCTAGCCAAATCCTCACTTACCAATATCACAGCTGCAGCACCGTCGGTTATCGGGCTTGAGTCATACAGCTTTATGGGCCATGCCACATACCTACTCTTGAGGCATTGATCAACGGTTATCCGTAAACCATAAAATTGGGCCTTGGGGTTCATTGAACCGTAGTAATGATTCTTAACCGCAACCTTGCAGAAGTCCTCCTCAGTGGCGTTGAACCTATTCATGTACGCTGTCATGTACATCGCGTAGTAGCCGGGGAATGTGAGTCCGAAGTTCTCGAACTCCCAGAAGTAATTGCCCGCCCTCCCTATGAACTCGACCACGGTGGGCGTTGGCGACTCATACATCTTCTCAACACCTATAGCCATCGCCACATCAGCCATGCCGGACGCGACGGCTAGGTACGCATTATAAACAGCCGCACTACCCGAGGCACAGGCAGCCTCAACCCTCATGGTACCCCTCGGGTTTAAACCGCAATACTCACCAACAACCACGGCAGGCAATGATTCAGCACTCCAACCACCGGCATTACCAACAACGAAGTATTGAATATCCCTTTGATCTAGCCTTGCATCATCAAGGGCCTCCTTAACCGCCTCCCAGGTTAACTCCCCTAACGTTGTGTCGGTTCTACGCCCAAACTTTGCATGTCCAACACCGACAATGGCAACTCCCTTCATACTTAAATCACCATTGATCTAATATACAAGGTTTTTAATAACAATACCCACTCTGTGCATTATTGATCATTCATTACCACTAAATTCACTATATAGATGTCAAACTTAATAACGCGATTTGCTGCCCATTATTGATGTCTCAGCAGATAAGGAAGGTTGCGGTCATCGGTGCTGGTACAATGGGCCACGGAATTGCCGAGGTTTCCGCCTTGGCTGGTTACGAGGTAATAATTGTAGACGTATCACAAGACCTTCTCAACAAGGCTCTCGAGAGAATAAAGTGGAGCCTCGATAAACTTGCCGAGAGGGGTACAATAAGTAAGGACAGGGTTGGCGAGGTCATGGGCCGCATAAGGACCTCCCTATCCGTGGCCGAAGCTGCCAGAGGCGCTGACTTAATGATTGAGGCTGTCCCTGAGAAACTCGACTTGAAGAAACAGGTCTTTGCTGAGGCTGATGCAAATGCACCACCTCATGCAATACTAGCCACCAACACGAGTAGTTTACCGATTACGGAGATAGCCAGTGCAACGAAGAGACCGGATAGGGTGGTTGGTATACACTTCTTCAACCCACCAGTCCTGATGCCCCTGGTTGAGGTGATAAAGGGTGCGCAAACCAGTGATGAGGTTGCCAGGAGGGCCTATGACTTTGTCAAGAGCCTGGGGAAGGAACCAATAATGGTGAATAAGGACGTACCTGGAT
>NZ_LCWN02000039.1:0-20102 GCF_002078205.2 Vulcanisaeta sp. EB80 | reverse complement strand
AACTTATTGGAGAATGCTTGGCAAGTAGTTGAGGGCGTGATTCCATCAAATGTAGGCTCTAGCGCAAAAATAACGGAGGTTGGGTTTGGCACATTCTTCGTGTACTCAAACTTACCCAACCCAGGCAAGGGAAATTGGTACCCTGGCAATGCATACATTGATTACCTATGCGTGGGGCGATCATGAATGTGTTGCAATACCTGATAAGCGGTCATTTTTATTTTTGATACACGAAAATAAGAAGGTATTGCAACATATTTTATATTTCCCAGGTTTTTGCTAATATTCTTAGCGGAGGAGTGTACTTCGTATAGGACATGAACCAGAGGACTGCAAGCACAACAGCCACCACAGCTGAAGCAATTAAATCATCAAAATAAATTGAAACACCTACCTAATAAAGGGCCTTGAGATCGGGTACATGGGTTTACGGAACCAGTGCCAATCGCTATAAATCCACTGTGACACGTCGAAGACAAGCTATATAAACCTGAAGCTGAACTATAACGGCACACAGAGCCAGTACCCGTCTTCAACCCTAGCGCCCATTGGCGCATCGGTTTGAATAAACGAGTGCCCTCATTCACGTCGAATACTACAGTAGGAGTGTCCATGGTTAGTAATAGGATGGGTCAGCTCAACTCGCCCTTAATTAAAGGCGCATGCATTATTGAGCGCGAGCCGTATAAAGGGCGAGTATTAGTTGTGGTTTTCCTGTTGGGGGATTTAGGGGTTGAATTGCATGGTTGAAAGAGCTCCGAGGGTTGGTAAAGGCATTATGTGGCTGGTTTTTGTTTTTGCGTTTTTGTGCATGTAGAAAGAGTTTTTGGGAGGTAGAAAGTAATTAATCAATCACATGCCAGTGTTTATTAAGTAATTTGTGAAGTAGAACGTGTATGAGGTCTACAAATAGAATGGATAGGAGGGGTATATCGAATGTTGTTGCGACGATAATACTCATAGCTGTGGCTATAGCACTAGCCGTGGCAGTGGCAGTGTGGGTCTTTGGCTTGGCTGGTGGTGCTGCGAAGACTGCGACACTGCAGATACAGGCTGTTAGTTTAAATAATACAGCTACATTATCATCTAGTAAACCTGCGTATTTGTCGTTGCTTGTCAGCAACCCATCGGGTACTGCCGTTGGAATTAACGGGTTCACGCTAGGTGGCCTAACGTGCACCTTCAGCCCGCCAATATCGGTACCGGCTGGAGCCCAGGGCGAATTCCTTGTGATAGCGCTCACAGGCTCAAGTGGTTACTTCACAGGCGTTAGTATTTCAAATTCATATATAGGCGGTACACCATTAAGCAGTAGTTTAACTGCAACGTGTAGTGGGAACCAGACCGCCGCTGTTGGCGCTCAATACAGCGGTACGATAGTGACAACAAGCGGTCAGCAGTACCCATTCACAGTAACAGCAACCTCATAACATAAACGTCTCTTGTAAAGTCTCGTTAAAATTTTTCTTCCGTGTTTCTCTTTTATTTGTGTTGGTTTGGTGGTTTTTGTGGGCTTGCCTATTGAGTTGTTGAGGTTGAGGGATGAGTTGTTTAGGTACGTGGATGAGCCACTGAGGGCTTGGGTTGATGAGTACCTGGTCTTCCTAGACGGGTTCATTAGGTGCCTCGACTCACGCCATAGGGAGTTACTCTTGTGCGACTCCGATGAGCCTGGC
Organism: Vulcanisaeta sp. EB80; assembly: GCF_002078205.2. NCBI lineage: Archaea > Thermoproteati > Thermoproteota > Thermoprotei > Thermoproteales > Thermoproteaceae > Vulcanisaeta > Vulcanisaeta sp. EB80. The sequence continues at coordinate 18,426 of NZ_LCWN02000039.1, read as the reverse complement.
GTTGTTAGGGCTAGGGTTAACAGCTACTACGCATACCTAATCCACAGGGGTTACGTAACCGCCTACGAACTACTCAAGAGCGAGCACATCAGGGGTTACGGAGCAGTGTATAGGTGGCTCAGGGTGTTCAGGAACACCTCATGTAATGGTTAAACAGCCTGGTTGCTGTGTCCCTCTTTTTAGTTCCTCGTTGTATAGGTGCTTCTTTGCTTTGTGGAGTATCACCTTGATTCTCCTGGACTCGGTTATTCCGGTGCCAAGGGCTGGTGGGTCGGCGGCCCAGCCATTAGGGTTAGCGGGGTTTAAGGTTCGCTAAAACCCCAACCTCCATTCTAATTATAAATAGGTATTGATTCTAAAGCCAAGCGCAGGCACTAGGTGGTTGGGACTGGGTGTTTGGTGTTGGGTTAGTCTAGTAGTGGTGTTAGTTTCTTGTTGTACTTCCTGTAGGTTTCCCCGCGCTTTGCCGCGGCGTAGTAGGCTAACCACCATGCCTCCTTCTTGTCCATGTGCTCGGCTAGGACCTTCCTCGCCAGTCTCACGAGCTCGTCGGCTTCCTCTGGGGTTAAATCGTCCTTGTTGATGAGTTCAAGGAGTCTCTTTCGTTCCTCCTCAGTGAGTGGGTTGCCTATGATTGAGGTTATGTCCTTGAACGCTAACTTGCAAGCCTCTACGCCCTCAATGACGCCCTTCTTATCAAGTTGCTCGACGAGGCTGAGCATGACATCACTCTGCCACCTGAAGGCCTTGGTGAGGTCGTCAACCCTAGTCTTCAACTCGCTCACGTCTCTCCTTAGCTCGTTAATCTCCCTCGCATTATCCTCAACACCTCTCTTTAGTGATTCAACGTCCTTCTCGATCCTGGCTAGCCTAGCCCCAAGCCCGTATGTTGCACCGCCCACAATCCCAGCCACGGCAACTATAGTGCTGAGTATGGTTATAATATCCACGCAAGGCACCCGAGTGTAAATCTACACTGTGCCTTAAAAAATTAATGCCATACCTAATCGACCTGCTCCCCACCACCACAGGTGATGGGTCTAGAGTCCCCAGTATTCCTCGTGGCAATAGTCATACTATTAACCCTGGCCATCCTACTCGCCATCCAATACGGTGAGCACGGTGTACATGGGCTGGGCAAACGCCATAAGGGACTGAAGCCCACGACTTACGGGTTTGATGGACATATTCGTAATTAAGGATGAAGAATGAGCGTCTTCGTGAACCACATCAACGAATTAAGATGCGAGGTTGCATGGATCACTCAACGGACACCCTAATACTGGCATCGGCGCTAGTTGATGATGAGCGCAATGGGCTCGTAGCCCTCGGCTATGTAATGCGTAGAGTGAGTCGTCTGGCATGTGCAATGCTTGTTTCAATCGCTCTACATCTTTTCAGTACTCATTAATGAATTCCGCCAACGCGAATTGAAACGCCTTAATGACAAAATGCCAAGCCTCGCCCTTCAGGGCGGGGAGGAGGTCAGCTCTGATGCTGTAGGGTGGAACTCGATTTTGCATAGCCTTCACAATGGGGCCGTGAATTTGTGCCTAGGGTTTGTTGTTCTTAGTTCATAGTCCTGGGGTTTGCTCGGTAATTGGTTTTATCGATGCTCTTTGAGTATTTGTGAATGTGTCATTGGGGTGCTCACACATCATTCATCATCCCATCAATGATTTGTTGATATTCTTGACGCGATATTTATTAAGTTGAATTTTCAGTTTCTTTGATGGTTTGGTTGTTGAGTAGGGTTGTTAGGGATAGGCCTGGAATCCTTTCTGAAATAACCTTGACACTTAAGTCCAGGAGCATTAACATTAGGAATGTTATCGGTAACTCCCACGCATTAATGCTTGAGCTTGAGAATCATGGTTTAAGTGATGTATTTTATGAGATTCGTGGTATCAGAGATATTGAACCCCTTGGCTTATTTAGCTTCCCAGTAACACCCCTTAGCTTCTCGAGGGAGCTCTTCATGAGGGCTTCATCAAGTGTTTTATCCTCAATTGGTGTTGACTTTAGTGTGTTTCGTAGGATTGGTTATGAGTATGGTAGGGAGACCGCCAAATCCTTCAACCTACCTCCACGAGAGAGCGTTTATACGGGGCTCATGACTGCAACGGCATTTAATAGGCTTAGGCTTGTTGACCTCGTGTTATCGGGTAATGAAATCCAGGTAGTTATTACGGAGCCATTTGATGCTGATTTCAATTTACAATTCACAATGGGTTTTATACACGGTTTAGTTAATGAGTCATTTAAGGGTTTATACTCAATAACCTATAGGAGGGATGGCGATACCTATAGGATTGTATTGAGCAGGGTTTGATACTGTGTCAGGTACCTAGTTCCCAGTCCATTATGTGTTTCCTTTGTCCCTCCATTAGCCCATATACAGAGACCTCTGGTCTCTCTTCTAATTCATCGTAGTTATGGGTATCTTAAACTACTTGCAAGCATTCCTATTAAATTCACGGGCCTGTCATTGTTTGGGCTGTTTCTGTCTTCAATTATGCGTTGTTTATTTTCAAGAGCGGAGCATTTAATTTTAGGTGAAGCGGTGAATTAGCGGGACGAACCAGATGAGCTAGGCGAGGGAGTCAAGGATGAACCACTAGGCAACCAGCAATAGCCACTCCCGTAACTGGGGACGGCCCACGGAGAAGCCATCAAGAAGAAAGCGGTGAGTTAACCGCCGTCTCCAGAAAGTAGTTCTCGCGCTACCTACATCCGACCATAAAAATAACCGGGATAAAGGTGTTGTGGTAAACGGTTTGTGAGGTTTCTGATTAGGTTTATTAATTGCCCTGCCCGTATTTTACCTGCATGCTCAGTCCAGGTGAGGTTTTGGCGAGGATGCGTGAGGGTGAGGTGAGGTTTGGTAGGTATAGGATTCACTTTAGGGATAGGGAGCGTGAGGTCGAGGGATTCCTAAACAGGGCATTGGCCGAGCCAGGGATTCGCATTGTGTATGGGCCTTATGGGGCTGGGAAGAGTACGTTCCTAAGGAAATTCGCCAGTGCGGCTAATAAGCGGGATGGTTTATACATTAAGTACGTAAACTTCGGTAAGAGGAGCCTTGAGGAATTACTTGGTTCCGTACTCCCAGGCATTGATAGTAGGGCCATTAATAGGGAAATAACTAGGAATATGAAGGAGCTTGATGTATTTGGCATGTTCGTAAGGACTGCGGACATTGTATGGAAACTCGTGGATTTAGCCGTAAAGGAGGCTGAGGAGGCTAAGGCCGAGAGGCTTGTGATTTTCCTCGACGATGTTGATAAGTACATGAGGGGTAAGGGTGATAGGCACTACAATGCCTTGTTTGGTTTACTAAACGCATTAGCCGACTCCATAGAGAACCCTGAGGGGGATGTGTGGGGCGACTTCGTGAATAAGCACGTTAATGTTGTAGTGGCGATTAGTGATCAAGCCGCGGTGGACGTTGCTGAGGACCTTGGCGATAAGGGGCTCGCCATGTACTACCTACTGTGGAACCTGCCGAGGAGGTCGTTTGAGGAGGTCGTTGAGGAGGTTGCAGGTTTAACGGGGGCTAGGAACATCGATGTTGAATTACTGTGGAACCTAATCGGTGGTAACCTGAGGGGGCTTGAGCAACTTGTTATTAATTATAAATGGGATGTTAGGCAGTGGCTTGGCGAGAGAATCATTAGGAGAGTTATTGATGCGTTTTCCGGCAGCGGTAGAATTCAAAGGAGGCTTTTGAGGAGGAATATTGTAATAAGGCTCAGCGTACCTGGTGGCTCGTCACTATCCGAACTACCTAGCGAACCCTGGGTCATGCCTAACCACACCGGTGGTTATGCCTACCAGGTACCGGCCTACTACTGGGTCGTAAAGGTGGTACAGGATAGGAAGAGCTTGTCCATAAGTCCAGACGATGTCCTAAACCAACTCAGGAAGTAACCAACCCACTCCTAAACAACCCACTTCCACCCACTACGCACTATAATTCCTGGCGAGGTTTCATGGCAATGGGGTCCTACTGAGTATTAGGGCTTTGAAACTTGTCACGGCTAAGTCACCGTTAAGGGGTCAATCCGTGACTCGTTGGTCGTGGTCAGGAACGTCCTTGGGAACACGGGCAGGAAATACGCAGGGCTATACCCCAAGTGCCTGGCTTAAGCCCTAATTAAGGCGTTGTGTTGATGGGGTGTGTATGGCATTGAAAACGAGGTTGAGGAGGTTCCTCAATGATGAGAAGGTAGGATGCACGTGACCGAGTTCAGTAAGATGCTTAGTCATTAACGTAACCAAGGTTGGAAGGGTAGGGTCAGTATAAACGTTGTGGTGAACCAGGTATCACCGGTACTGGACAACGTAACAAGCCTACTCACCTATAGGCTGGGTGCGGTTTATAGGTTACCACCGAGCCTGGTGGTTAAGGTTGCGACCAATGAGTATGTAAATACCTGGTATGAATTACGCATGATTGTGATGAAAGTGCCAACGAGAAGCTGGTTAGGGGGTCGATGTAGATATTCAACCCTTACGAAGTACTTACAATAGCCTTAATAAACAGGTTATAATGCCGTCTCCGGAGAGACAGTTATGAGTGGTCATTAAATCAATAGCTCCAGTGAGGATTGAGGCCTTATCCATTTACTCCCACTCCCATAACTTTCCTTATTCTCTTAAACCTCTTCCTAACTTTCTTAAATTTTTCCATAACTTCTTTGATAAAATCTTCTTCACCGCAGATTATTTTACCATCTTCGATGATTTCTAGAATAAAGGTCGACCCTTCTTCGAGCTTCTTTAGGAAGACTTGGGTGTTCATTGGGGTAGGGATTACCTTGGGGTGGTTTAAATCGAAGGTCATTAAGAAACCTTCCCTAGGGTCTTTGGGCAATAGGTCGGAAACCACTAACACGTCAATGTCGCTCTGGTCGGTATAATCGCCCCTAGCATGAGAGCCGAAGAGAATTACGAGCCTGGGTTTTAGGTGAGAGTAAATCCTACACAGTTCCTCCCACAAAACCCTTCACCCACTCAAGTATCTTTTTGGCGCATTTTAAGTAATCCCTAGCGTTGGTCTCGTTATAATAATCCATCGGTGCCCCTTGATCGTAAACGTCGAGATAACGTGAAGGTATATAATGCCTATCTAAGTCTTGTGCGCAACTAAGGATCTCCGTAGGCACATTGAGATTGGAAGATTGAAGGAGGATAGTGATTGAGTGTCCCCTCATCTCTTTGTGTAGGAAGTTAAGCAAGGCTTTAACCGCTTTTTCCCGGCTTGTTGGGATTCGTAACAGGTCTCTTCATAAAGACCACTCTGAAGGTACCTCTGCAGACTTTAGGTTCCTCTCCGCCTGCCTCAACCAATCACTGTATCTGCTCACCACTAAAATACCTAGGTTTTTAAGGACTTTAAGGTCTCTGCAAGACCTTCTGATCAACGGTCAAGTCTCGCCCTTTAGGGCGAGAGGGGAGTCATTTTTCTCTTTTCCTACATATGACGCCGTCTCCAGAGAGACAGCGAGTCTTAACCGTTATGTCATGTGTGGCTGTTCCCATTATTGCCTTTGTGTGGTTGCTTGTTTGATTAGTGTTTCGTATATTTTTCCTAGTAGGTCGTAGAGTGTGTCGATTCTTTTGTTTGTTTCGTCAATCCTCCTGCTTAGCGTTTCGTTTAATGCATTAATCCTATTGTTCAACGCCTCATAATTCCTACCCATTAATTCGTAGAGGGCATCAATCCTCTTGTTGGTCTCGTCAATCTTCCTACTTAATACCTCATAATTCTTGCCCACTAGATCATAGAGTGCATCAATCCTCTTGTTTGTTTCGGTTACATCCTTCCTAATCTCCTGAAACAAACCAAGCATTAGCACGACCAAGTCCTCTGTGGTTAGTTTCTTACCCTCACCAACCTTCCTCAAGACAGCCTCCAAAGCCTTATCAACCACCGCACCAACAACAGACTCAACCATCAAAACAAAACCAACCCAAGCACTAATAAGGCTTTAGTTCAGGTCCTCAATGGCTTTTGTTGACTCGTCTTTGTCGTCGCTAACCTCTCAAGCTCTTCCGGGTTAACATTGTACGTGGATATGCCATACTTTGCATAGACTCTCACCCTATGCGTGAGAACAGTCACGCTATCGCGACCTTAGGCTCCTCCAATAATTAGGGCTGTGATAAATAACGAGGACCTAAACAACAAAGAACACGAGCACCGCAAATAATTATAAAGACTGAAACAGCCTTCAAACCCCTTCCAGGGTGGGGTATGGACAAAGTCAGGTGTGCGGCTGAAAGACCCATTTAAACTCCTGGATGAGTCGAGTCTCAATGGGTCGTTTGGGGATTTGTATTCAGTTACTTATAGAAGTATAGAGCTGTGTTGGGTAGGGTTTGATTTTAGGTTAGGTACCGAGCTCCCAGCCTGTTATGTATTTCCTCTGTTCCTCCGTTAATTGATCTATCCTAATGCCCATTGTCTCCAGCTTCAGTCTGGCTACCTCCATGTCGAGCTCGTCTGGTAGCTTGTGAACGCCTAGACTAAGCTTGCCCCTGCTCTTCACTATGTACTCGACAGCCAAGGCCTGGTTGCTGAAGGACATGTCCATTACCTCGCTCGGGTGTCCTTCAGCGGCTACTAGGTTCACAAGCCTGCCTTCAGCCAGTAAGTAAACCCTCTTCCCATTCGGTAACCTGTACTCAACAACGTAATCCCTCACCCTCCTCTTCTCAGCAGCAATCCTCTCTAGGCCAGCCACGTCTATCTCTACGTTGAAGTGCCCTGCATTGGCTAGTATTGCTCCGTCCTTCATCTTTAGTATGTGCTCGACGGTTATCACGTTTATGTCCCCAGTCGCGGTTACGAATATATCCCCCACCTCCGCAGCCTCGCCCATAGGCATCACCTCGAAACCATCAAAGACAGCCTCCAAAGCCCTGACAGGGTTTGTCTCCGTGACTATGACCCTACGTGCACCAAGTCCCTTAGCCCTCATGGCTATCCCACGCCCAACCCAGCCGTACCCAGCCACAACGACAACCTTACCGGCTACCAGTATGTTCGTTGCCCTCAAAATGCCATCCCACGTTGATTGCCCTGTGCCGTACCTATTATCAAAGAGGTACTTGGTGTACGAGTCATTGACGGCTATTATTGGGTACTTAAGCGTTCCCTCCTTAGCCATTGCCCTAAGCCTAATGACGCCCGTCGTGGTTTCCTCAGTGCCGCCGTAAACATTGCCTATCAACTTAACAAAGTCCCTATTGCCCGCGGTCTCTATTGCATAGTCAACATCACCGCCTTTGACGCCCATGGATAATTTATGGAATGTCACGGTTAGGTCCGCACCATCATCCATCGTAACCACCGGCTCATGGGATATCGCAAAACCTATTGCATTGTAATACTCCCTCTCATTCATACCCCTCCACGCATAAACATTAACCCCCTCCTCAGCAAGGGCTGCGGCAACCTCATCCTGGGTTGATAATGGATTTGATGGCACTAGGGCTACCGAGGCCCCGCCAGCCACCAATGTCCTTACTAGGACTGCGGTTTCCTTAGTGACGTGAAGGCTTGCGGATATCCTAACACCATCAAGGGGTTTCTCCCTGCTGAATCGTTCTCTTATTTTCATCAATACGGGCATGTGCCTCTCGGCCCATTCAATGAGTAGGCGACCCTTGTCGGCTAGTGATGTGTCCTTTACCTTATAGGGCATTTTGGATCATTATCGAACGACCTTAGTGGATATTAAAGTTTTTGTATTTGAATTAGCCTAGATTAAGTTCTCTGTTTGTTTGTCGAATATCTTAATCTCGGACGCCCTAAAGTATACATCAACCGCATCCCCAAGTCCAAAGCTTGTTGATGATACCACCTTAATTTCAGCGTTCTTTAACCTAACCATGACGTTGAACTTACCGCCGGCAAATTCGGATATTTCCACCGTACCCTTACCCACGTAGATCAAATCATTATTGCCAGGCAGGGATTCCCTGGAGAGCACAACATCCTCAGGCCTTATCCCAAGTATTACTGATTGGGCATTGATATTCCTGGCGGCGCTTGGTGGTAGTTGCAGTTTGATGTCGCCGCCGTCGAAGTACGCCTCCCCGCCCTTACCAACTATTGACCCCTCGAATAGGTTTATATCGCCTATGAAGTTGGCAACGAATATGTTGGCTGGTTTATCATAGACCTCGCTTGGAAGCCCGATCTGTTGGATAACGCCTCTTCTCAACACGGCTATCCTGTCGGCCAGTGTTAATGCGTCGGCTGGGTCGTGCGTCACAAGTATTGTGGTTATGCCGAGCTTCCTCTGTATTTCCTTAACAAAGGCTCTTGCGGTAACCCTGATTCTTGCATCTAAATTGCTGAAGGGCTCATCCATCAGGAGGACTTTGGGCTCCTTAACCAAAGCCCTGGCAATGGCAACCCTCTGCTGCTGCCCACCGGATAGTTGCCTCGGGTATCTGTCCAGGGTCTCTGCTATACCGAGTACTTCGGCGATCTCCCTAACCTTCCTCTCTATCTCGTTCTTGGGCATGTGCTTTATCTTCAGTGGAAATGCTATGTTGTCGAAAACCTTCATGTGCGGGTAGAGGGCCCAGTTCTGGAATACCATACCAACATTCCTATCCTTAGGCGGGATAAACACACCCTTCCTTGGTGAAGCCACTAGGGAATCCCCAATCCAAACCTCGCCATCGGTTGGCTCCTCAAGTCCAGCAACAACCCTCAGTAGTGTCGTCTTCCCATGGCCCGAGGGACCCATTACGACCATGAACTCGCCAGACCTAATCTCGAGCTCAACCTTATCGAGGGCGACGACACTCTTGGCGCCCTTCCCAAACACCTTTGTGACTTCGTGCAAATAAACCCTAACCATACCGTACAAACTTAATTTACTGCAATTAAAATCTTTACTAACATAACGAGCATGACTAAATCTGCTTAAGTATACTAGGTCTTATTAGTATAATTGTTAAACCCACATCTAGGGTAACATTATTATTAACCACTATTTCCAGGACTATATCAGGGATTAGGATGAGTTACGTAAGCAAGCGACTAGCACACGCGGCCCAGATGTGGGGTAGGGATGTTGACGAATTCGTAAAATCCGCTGTGAATAGCTTCGGTAATAACATGTTCATCATGGGCCTATATTACAGGAGGCCTAATCGAGCCTGGCCGAGGTGGCTTAGGGAGCAGCTTTCACCAGGTGGTAGGGGGTTCGAGCCAGCACAGCTCATGCCCTTTAGAAACCTACACTTCAAGGACTGGGGCATCGTCGGTAGTGTCTACGGTATTAACGAGGCAATTGTAGATCCATCAATGCTCTTCGTAACCAGGAGAAACGTGGCGTTCGAGGTTTGGATACACGATGGCTCACGCCTATACACGCCTGGATCCCATGGATCCTTTAGGCAATACCTCGAAAGACCTGGTTACCCCATCATCATCAATGAGTGGGACCTGGACAGTGTTAAGGTTGTTGCCAGGTCCACGGTTGCAAGTAGGTCTAGTGTCGACGTGTTGGTGGTGGACCTGGAGTTGTCGGGCTTACCTGGCAACTACACTGTTTACCTTGCGACAAGGCCGTATAATGCGGATCACTTCGTTGAGGTTAGCAACGTAATGATTGAACGCGATGGTTGGTTCATGGTAATCAACAACGAGCTAGCCCTCACAACGGATAGGGAGCCCACGCAGTTCGGTTCATACAACGTTGAGGTCGATGCTAGCGAGGACGCGGTATTGGGTAGACTCAATGGTTCCCTGCAGGTCACCGACGAGCTAGGTTGGGCGCATGCGGCCTTGGGCTTTAATGCCGTGATTAATGAGGGCAAGTGGAGATTGAGAATTAAGGCGCCCATAGACCCGCTCAGGAACACGCCCCACAATAGATACTTGGTTAAGTCAATCGCAGATTCGGACATTCAGTCCTCCCTTAGGGATTGGGATACTATTAATGATAGGGAGTTCTCCGTATTAATTGGCGGTAGCGCTATCGGTGATATTGTTCGTCAATCGATAGCCCACCTAACCATGCTTTGGGATGGCGGTAAAATAACACCCGGCCCACTAATCTACCACCTCTTCTGGGTTAGGGATGGTTCGTACATGGCAACAGCACTAACAATGGCTAACCTTCAAGACATGGGTAGGGCTGTGGTTGAGGAGATTTTAAGGAGAGTTGATCCCAGCGGTTACTTTAAGGCTGTGGACTTCGAGGTCAAGGAATACGACGCAAATGGGCAGGTTCTCTGGGCCGTAGGTAAGTACGTACAGTTAACCGGCGATTATGAATTACTGAGGAGGTGGTACCCGGTGATTAGGCGTGGTATTGAGTGGCTTGAGGCAAATAGGGAGTTCGCAGGTGATGAGTCTGTGAGGGGTTTATTACCACCATCGTGGTCGGCCGAGGATACGGGACCCATGGACCACCACTACTGGGATGACATGTGGGCCATAGCTGGGCTTAGGGAGTTGGGTAAGGTGCTTAGGGAAATTGGGCATGAGGATTCCCAGTGGGTTGAGAGGTTACGTGATGAGTATGTGGATGCCCTTATTAACTCAATAAACGTTGTCAGATCGAGGTTAGGTATTGATTACATAGTACCTGCGCCGGAGAGGGTTGCTGACTCGGCAATGACTAGGGTTATTGCCGTGGCATGGCCCACAATGGCGCTACCGCTGGATAATCCATTGGTCAGGCGTACGTTGGAGGTTACGGAGCAACTGTACGGCTTTGGTGATGGTGTCGTCAACGTGCACCAATGGGGTACATACGGTAGTTACTTAACAATGAACCTCGCCCACTCCTGGGCATTACTTGGCGATAGATCTAGGGTTGGCAGGTACCTGAACTGGGCAGTAAGCCATACAACGCCAACCTATGGCTGGGCCGAGGGTTTATCGATAATAACCGGCGGTGGTGGACAGGGCGATGTACCCCATGGCTGGGCAGCCGCCGAGTTCATAATGCTAATTAGGAACCTCATAATCAACGACTTCCTAGGCTCACCAACATTACTAAGGGGTATGCCCATCGAGTTGCTTAGGAGGGGCTTGACGGCGAGGAACATACCCACAATATACGGACTAGTAAAGGAGGTGAGCTCCATCATTAAGGGCAACGAGTTAATGATTAATTACGAGGGACCCGGGCACAGGGTTGAGAACAAGTACGAAGTGCTCATAGACACGCCACTAAGGCCGATGAGCATCTCATGCAGTGATTGCGAATACGAAGTATTGAGTAACGGCATGGTTAGGGTTCTGCATAGCGGCAAGTTCTCCCTAAGGGTGCTTGGAGATTAAAACATCAACGTAATATTACTGAATCCCTAGAGAAACAGGGAGCTTTGGGGCTGAAGTACATTTGTTGGGCTTTAGTAACCTTTCAGTTCTGCTCGGAGCAATTTTTGTGAATAGCCGAGTTAAAAAAAGTCCCGCCACCCACCTGTTTCCTGATGGGCTTCAGGTTCTCGGTAAGGAATGGGCTCTATGTCGGTGGTGCAGTCGTGCTGTTGATGGCAATGGCACTATTCACTGCGATACATGTGTACACGGCAATAAACCCACCAACAATAGTACTAGCAATACAACCAGGAGGAAACAAACCACAAATGAGTGCTTGGTATTCGTGTGGTTGGTCCTGGAGCTCATCATACGTTCCTTTCGGTGGCACGGTATCTTTTGATGGATACTGTACTTACTACCTTGATGTCTTTGATACTTCTTATCAATTCGCAGTATACATATATGACCCATATTGGTGGGCTAATCCGCCACCATCAGGTACGTATTACCTACCTGGTTGCGGTTCTGGAACCCTTAATATGGGGGTTGTTTACGTAAATGGGCAACCTGCTTGGTACGAAGCTTGGAGTTGCGAATATACCCCACCATATTATATAAGCCTTAGCTTCACCGCATCTGCAATTGGCCACTGGACTCCAAACATGCCCAATACATATACTGGCTGTGCGTCGGCTTTAAATACACCGGGCTATAACGCTGGTTCACCTAAATGTAGTAGTTACACGTATGGGTGACAAGCCTTGCTAATGTCTTCGAATCAAACTTTTAAAATGATTTCATCTTTATTATTTTTAGGTGGTTGCCATGGTTAGTAGGGACTTGGTTATTAGGTATGTCTATGTGCTCGCCTCGACTCTAGTCTTCAACCCAGTGCCTATTTTCTCGTTGATTCATCCAGCACCGCCCGAGTCAATGCCGTTGAACCTCTACATGGCCTTTGCCGCACCTGCCGTAGCCTTAGAGTGCATTGTTGGTTTCGTGGTTACTCCCTACCTACTACGTGTCCTCAACATCGCCAATTACAGGGATGCGCTGGCGTACACAACACCGTCGTTCCTCTTCCTCCTCCTATTTGGGCCTGTATTAAATCTTTATTCCTTAGGAATTGGTGCTTCAATGACATCAGTAAGTGGGGCTGAGATTCTATCTGAAGTCTATGAGATATTATTACTGATTGCCTATTGGTTTATCCTGGCCTACGTGTCGCTGGTCTTCGCCAGGGTCCATAGGGCTGGCGGCTTCAGTAATAGGCTTGTCTACTACGGTGCCTTGGTTATGGGTTTGGGCATGCCGATTGCGTACCTGTTGATTGCCTTCTACCCATACACGAGGATAATACCGGCAAACTCGCCAGCCTATATACCGCAGTTCGAAGCCGAGAGCGTAGTAACGACGGCACTGATGATGATCGGGTTAGTCATGTTCATGATTGGACATAGGAGGTCTAGGGCAGCGAAGGTGATTGAGGCGATAAGGCAGTAATGCTCTAGCCTGTCTCAAAACTCTCCCAACCCTTATTTTAACTGGCAATGTGTATGCCTTTATTAAGTGCTGGTGGTTCACTTCGGTGGCATGCGGCCTGCTCGTAATGTTGATGAAATCATTAGGAGGATGCATGATAAGGTGGTGCTTAGGTTGGGTGGTTATGGTGTGCACTTCGAGGATAGGGAGTACGAGGTTCGTGAGTTCCTCAACAACGTACTAAAGTTGGAGAGGGTTGCCTTCATCTATGGGCCATTCGGTGCTGGGAAGACGACGTTCCTCAAGACAATAGCAGAGGCGATGGAGGGTGGCGATACAATGTTCGTGTATTACGACTATAACCCAGCGATAATTAGGGAGTCCATGCCCGAAATCATGGCTTACGTGGGTTATGGCGTTAAAAATGCCATACTTGAGGCGTTGAAGTCGATAGAGGTGAGTGCGCCCATATCCGCAGCCGGCTTCACGCTCTCTATGAACCTGGGAAAGGTTATTAATGTGATTATAGATGTGTTGAGGAGGCATGGGGGTGAGCTTGGTCGTATCGAGAATGTGGTCTTCGTGATTGATGAGTATGATAGGTACCTGAGGGAGAAACTACGTGATTTTGAATACCATGACATAAGCGGTGTGGCAGGCGGATTCGCCCAATGTGTGGAGCACCGCGATGTCATGGAACGTACGTTCAAGGACTTGGCGCAGAAGAGGCTTTACTTCATCTTTGCACTTAGTGACCAGGCTGCGTTGGACGTGGCTGATAAACTAGGTGGTAAGGGTCACTCCACGCCGTACCTGTTTTGGAATCTGCCAAGGAGGAGTTTCGAGAATATTCTCAATGAGGTTCTCAGGCACGTTAGGGCCAATGTCGATGTGGAGTTGCTCTGGCAACTCCTGGGTGGGAACATGAGGGAGTTGGACGAGCTTGTTAACAACTATGATTGGGACGTGGCAATGTGGCTTCGTGAAAATGCTATTAATAGAATCAAAAACACCTTTGATAAGTACTGTAAGGCAGGTAGGTGCGGAAGTATAAGCAAGGTACTTAATGAACTCGTAGAGAACGGTAATAGCGCCGCCAGGGAGTTAAACCTCGGCGAATTCGTGGGACAGCCTGACATTGTTAGGGGGTACTTCGGGCTCCTTGAGGGTAACGTGATGGTTCGCCTATTAGGTGCGTGGAGGCTATCTGGCACGTCTGATGTGCAGGGCGAGCCCTGGTTCGGGAACGACTACGCCTACCAAATACCTGCCTACTACTGGGCCCTGAGGGCAATGATCGAGAGAAGGACAGTAAACGTATCCCCCGACGATGTGGTGAGGACAATCCGCGAAAACGCGAAAACCATGCCGTGATTACTCAATGTGCTTAAGGTATTACCGGGGCCTTGTGCTGGCCTCTTGCGAGTAAGCCTTATTAGGGCTTTAACCGAGCGTTCGGTGGGTTCCTTGGGCTGGCTTGGTCGGGATGTAATAACCGTGCTGGACTTCAAAAGGGAGGACTTAGAGGTCCTATTCACCGAGGCTTTGAACATGGAGAAGTACGCCAAGTCCAGGCTAGATATACTCAATGGTAAGGTGCTGGCGCTGGCGTTCTTTGAACCAAGCACCAGGACTAGGCTTAGTTTCGAAACGGCAATGCTTAGGCTTGGTGGTTCAATGATTGGATTCAGTGGAACTGAGGCAACATCCATGGCTAAGGGTGAGAACCTTGCCGACACCATTAGGATGCTTGATTCCTACGCCAACGCAATAGTCATTAGGCATAGTCTCGAAGGCGCCGCCAGGTTTGCGGCCGAGGTCGCCGAGTCTCCCGTCATTAATGCTGGCGATGGTAGTCAGAACCACCCGACCCAGGCTATGCTTGATCTATACACCATGTGGCGTGAGTTCGGTACGATAGATGGTTTATCCATAGGCATCCTGGGTGATCTCAGGTATGCCAGGGTTGTTAATTCCCTAATACAGGCTTTATCCTACTATAAGGTTAAGCTACACCTCATATCCCCCGAACCTCTTAAGCCTAGGCGTGAATTGCTTGAGTTCATGAGCTCGAGGGGTATGGCTTATGATTGGACCGATGATCCTTACAAGGCCATAGGTGATGTTGATGTCCTTTACGTGGTTAGGATACAGAGGGAGAGGTTTCCCGACCCCATGGATTACGAGAGAGTCAGGGGAGCCTATAAGGTTGATTTGAAACTCATCGAGAGGGCTAAACCTAGCATGATAATAATGCATCCATTGCCCAGGGTTGATGAGGTGGATTTCGCGGTTGATTCAACGCACCACGCCAGGTACTTTAAACAAGCAGGTCTTGGCGTGCCGCTTAGGATGGCTCTCCTGAAGCTTATCCTGGGTGGTGACCATGAGTAGTAAGAAGGAGTTGATAATTAGTAAGATAAGGAGCGGCGTGGTTATTGACCACATACCCGCGGGTAGGGCGCTGCTGGTGCTTAGGATGCTTGGTATAACGGGGCGTGAGGGGTTCAGGGTAGCCCTAGTCATGAATGTGGAGAGTGGTAAATTGGGTATTAAGGATATCGTTAAGGTTGAGGGCAGGGAACTAACTAAGGATGAACTGAACCTGATAGCCCTCGTTGCCCCAACCGCGACCGTCAACATAATTAGGGATTACGAAGTAGTGAGTAAGTTCAAGGTAGTTGTGCCAGACGTTATTGAGGGTTTGATAAAGTGTAAGAATCCAAGGTGCATAACGAACCAGCAGAGGGAGCCGATCAGGAGCAGGTTTAGGGTGGTGTTCAGAGAGCCCCTAAAGCTCGTATGTGACTACTGCGGTACAATACACGACCTAGGCGATATTGAGAAATCACTGGGTATCACGTGATTGCGCATGAACATCTCAGAATTAGTGCTAAGCCTCTATGGGATCGGTGCCATAAAGTTTGGGAAGTTCAGACTAACTAGTGGTCTTGAGAGTCCCATATACATAGACCTCAGGGTAGCCATTTCACACCCAAGCATCTATAAACAGTTGGTCAACGCCATGGTTAACCTGCTCAATAATCGTGACGTGGATTTAATAGCTGGCATAGAAACAGCCGGTATTCCCTGGGCATCCATGGTAGCCTACGAGTTGGGTAAGGGTTTGGTGTACGTTAGGAAGGAGGCTAAGGAGCATGGAACATCGAGACTTGTTGAGGGCGATCTAAAGCCTGGGGTCAAAATAATCGTTATAGACGATGTGATAACAACAGGCGGTTCCATAGTTAGGGCAATAAGGATCCTTAGGGGGCAAGGAGGCTCGGTAGTCGCGGCTGCTGCATTTGTTGATAGGGAGCAGGGTGGTTTGGAGGTTATTAGGAGGGAGGGGGTTGATGCGGTCGCGTTATTGAGCATCACATCAATACTAAACATACTGTTAAATGCTGGCGCCATAAGTAGGGGTCTGTATGAGGAGGTCATTAATTACTTGGTGAAGACGCGTGTTGCCTAGGTTCATTAATTACCTAAATCATTTACCGCCAGAGCTAACCTACAGCGTGTCGCACGCCATAATTAGGTCGGGTATTACTGGAGTACCGCGTGTTGGCACAGAGTCCCCAACCGAGGTTTATGGTATTAAGTTTAGGAACCCCATAGGCCTTGGTGCCGGTATCGATAAGGATGGGCTGTTAATAAATGGCCTAGTCAGGAGTGATGCTGGTTTCATAACGATAGGCTCGGTAACCCTGAGACCGAGGGTTGGGAACCCAAAACCTCGCATGGTTAAGTACCCGGGTTTAAGGGCTATGGTCAATGCAATGGGGCTTCCATCGAGGGGGTTTGGCGATTTTATTGGCCGATTAAGTAGGATAATTGATTTGGCGAGGAGGTTTGGGGTTCGGGTCATAATCAGCCTTGCAGGCTTCTCCATAGAGGAGCTCGTGATAATGCTCAATGGACTTAGGGGCTTTGGTATAGACGCAGTTGAAATAAACATTAGTAGCCCAACATACCGTGGCTCTTGGCTTAATGACACTAATTATCTAGATGAACTGCTAAGTGTTATTGGGGATTTCAACAAGCCGTTGTTTGTCAAGATACCCCTTGGTACAGGAGTTGATTTCTATAGGTGGATTACGGAGAGGGTTGAGAGGTATGGTTATGGATTAACCATTGCCAATACATTACCCATTAAAGAACCACGTATATCTGTTGGTTACGGCGGACTAAGCGGATACCCAATATACCCACTGGTCAAGACTTTGATACGCAGAGTCAGGGCCTGGGGTTTTGAGGGATCGATTATTGGGATAGGCGGTGTTTTCCACGGTTGGCAAGTTGCCGAGCTGCTGAAAAGCGGCGCCAACCTGGTTGGTGTTGTTACCGCCTTTGCATTTGAGGGTCCTATCGTATTCACGAGATTACTGAGAGAGCTTTATGCTTACCTCTCACAAATAACATTATAATATGAAATATATTTTATATTTTGTGATGGGTAAACCTAGACTTATATCTCATTGTAATGTAATAAATAAGTAATTTTTTACATGTTTTCATCTTTTAATGCCTTTATTATGTACTAGTGCTAATTACCGTGACGGATGTTGGGTAAACATCAACCGTGACACTTATTGTACTAGGTGCATTAAAGCAGCCGAGGTAATTCCCAAATAGGGCTGTGGAATTTATGGTCTCGATTAGTGGCGGCTGTCCACCGGGTAGATTCGGGTTTAGTTGAAAGATGTCAGCGGGCACTAGCGTATACGTTGCGTCGGTTGATGGGTTGTTAAAGGTCCATGTCCACTTATCCTGCCCCTCAATTGGATTGCTGAGGTAGTTCCAATTAACCGAGCCCTGAGTTATTGTTTCACCTACAACGACTCCTTCTTTACCAAATAGTCCTATTTCTTCATAACTTATTGTGACTTGATTGCTTGATCCTCCAATTGGTGCTGAGTAGAATAGTACCTGCCCGGGCCATTTGGAGGTATAGCCATTAACTGCCTCAGTGGCTACGCATGGAGTAAATGCTCCACTCAAATGAGTGGGGAACCCTGTCACATCATGCTTTACTAGGTTTAGGAAGAAGTAATAATTATTCTTTGCTGTAATGTAGTAGAAAGTATAGTAGAAATCGACGCTAAGAGCTTGCTGGCCCGCCAGGTTACCGTACCAATCGTAGGTATTTGTTGCGTACCAGCCGACATGCCCAACGTAGTTAAAGCCTTGTATATTAACCGACAGTGATGACCCATATTGTTGGAATGCCCTGGCTGTGTTATAATCCTTCCAAGCCCTCAACACAGCATACGTAATGTTTGTCGGTGGGGTGTTTACGTAGACTTCCCAGATCGTTGGATACCTCGTTGCGTTGCGTATCGGTATCATCGCTATCTCAAGTGCAACAACGTTTGTGGGTAGTTCTGGCCTTAACTGCTTACCATTACCAGTAGGTATGCCCACGATTAAAGCTGCCTTACTGGCTATGAAGTTGCCCACAACCATGAGTAATGAATTACCTGCGTCGGGCCCTATAGCCATCACGGGTAAACCTCTCTGCATGGCGTTGATTATTACTCCTCCGTACTCATTACCTAAATTCTCTAACCAATCACTGCTAATTACTAGGATGCTGCACCTGCTAATTGTTTGATTGCTTATGCCCGTGATGATTATGT
>NZ_LCWN02000003.1:0-77099 GCF_002078205.2 Vulcanisaeta sp. EB80 | reverse complement strand
CACAGCGACCTAAATGGGGCATTGAACATAATGAGGAAGGCAACAGGCAAAGTGCCTTTAATCATAAAGAAGCCACTCTCCTTCACCGTAGACCACAACAAAGTAGCACCCACAAAGCGGTGTAACACCCAAGACCCCAACAAAACCCCGCCCAAAAGGCGGGAAAGGGGTCATCTTGTTAATGTGGAGATCCGCTAATAATAAGGAAAAGGTATTTATATTAAGAAAAAGCTGAGGCAACGATGGGTCGTAGGAGGAAAAGCCGTAAGAAGTTACTACTTAAGCCAAAGAAGACATTACCCAAGGTATTCACATGCCCACACTGCGGTGCACCTCTAGTTAACGTTAAGATTGATAAGAAGGAGGGGAAGGTCTTGGTTAATTGCGGTAATTGCGGTCTTGAGGCTGAATTCAATTACATACCTGGGTTATTACCTGTTGATTACTTCAATAAATTCGTCGATCTCTATTACCAAGGAAGCATTAAGCCAAAGAAGGAGGTAACAATATCCCTAACGCAACTAACGCCGCAAACCAACAACCCATTGATTAATGAAGGCGAAACAGAGACTAACGAAGGTTTAGGTGAGGAGAGTAGTTTGGGTGAGGGTGAGGGGGGTGGGGAGGTTTATGGCGAGGAAGGCGAGTACACGGAGGATGTAGGCTATATCGAGGAGTGATATTTAAAATAATCATACCCCTTTAAATCAACCAATGGGGGTTAAGGAGCACTTGCTGGGTAGAATCTCTGAGGTAGGTACAATACACATGACCTTACTCGATCCAGACAAGGTTAGCGCCAGGGAATTTAGGGAGTTGGCACTTATGGTTCAGGAATACGGAACTGACGCATTAATGGTTGGTGGTTCTCTAGGCATATCGGAGAGCCAATTAGATGAGTACCTAAGCATGGTTAAGGGCTCACTAAAAATACCAGTAATCCTATTCCCAGGTAGTGTAGCTAACCTAAGCAAGCACGCCGATGCGGTGTTCTTCTTAAGTGTATTAAATAGTGCAGATCCATACTTCATAGTTGGAGCTCAAATACAAGCCTCCGTACTACTAATAAAGAGGTTCAGGAACCTGGAACCAATATCGTTAGCATACATAATCATTGGTGACGGTGGTGCCGTCGGTTACGTAAGCCATGCCAGGCCCATACCATACGACAGGGATGACATAGCGCTAGCCTACGCCTATGCAGCCCAATTAATGGGTTTCGATATGATCTACCTAGAAGCCGGCAGCGGTGCGCGTGAACCCGTTAGGCCGAGGATGGTTTCTCGGGTTAAGTCTCTCGTTAATAAACCCCTCATTATTGGCGGTGGCATTAGGGACCCCCAAAAAGCCTTTGAATTAGCGTTGTCTGGTGCAGATGCTGTGGTCACCGGAACGATAGTTGAGGAGAATCCCGAACTTCTCAAAGACATAATAAGATCCACCCACGAGGGTGGGTTAGCAAGAAAAAACTCAGGGAGGAGAGGCTAGGAATTTCAGTAATATCACCACTATAGAAATCGCTATTCCAAGGAATATCACGGTTTGTGGGCTTAGCTTTATGCGTTCTATCTCCTTAGCCTCATTGAACTTCACAAGCCCTGCTGCAATGAACGGCGATACACCTGACGTACGTCTACGTCTAGGCATCGTAATTTGATTCTGAGACTGTTTTTAAATCTATCTAATTAGATTCTCCTTATCCCAAGTAGCCCCGTGGGTGTGGGTTTGTGGGGCCGCTCGGGCGAGGGCTTCCAAGCCGCGGCTCCTCTTGACGTCTGGTGCTCCTTGGTCATACTCTGTTTGTTCGTAGAGCTTTTCGAACACTTCAAGGCTTATCCTCCCGTCGTAAAGCGCCAGGATCAACTCTGCCCTTATGCGTCGGATTGGGTGGTGCATGTACTTAACGATGCGTCTGAGCAGCTTAACGGCGTTTTTGCCGCAAAACACTAGGGCATCGTCTGTTTCAAGTTGGTTAATAGTTCCAATGATGCCGAACCTCTTAGCAATAGTATCCCTCAACACATCGAGAACAATTCTCTTTGGGCAAGCCTTACAAGCTATAATGTACACAAAAACTAACTCAGTCTCACCGTTATAGTAATATACTACTGATCCATCTCCATCGATTTCGCCTGCTAAAAACTCACTCAACTCCTCATCGCTGAAGCCATTGAGGATACTGTGTTCGATGGTCCACGGCCATTCATTGGTGCTTAGGTATACATAGTATGATAAATCGATTAATTCAGATGCGTATTTTGCTGCTGGCGCTTTACTTTTCAATCCAATTTCTAGGCTTGATTTCTTGACAGCGCCTAATAATGTCAGGAAGAATATGGCACTAATGGCATTCGTCGTCTTTAACTCCAACTGATTTTATCATCAAGTTTCTCTATTGCCATGTCACTAACCCTTAACCCGAACCAGTAGGTCTCCTCAAGTTACGCAGTGACTCCAAGCCCTCAAGCCAAGCACACGACTCTATGCCGTATTTCCTAAACTCATCAACATCAACACCAACGAACCGCCACACCTCCTCACACATCCTAACCTCACTCCAACCCAACCTCCTCAGCAAATCCTCGATCTCCTTAACGACTTCATACCTCACTGCCTTGTTCTCCCAATCAATACCGCACCTTTCCAACCGCTCGTTAAATTGCCGCAGATTTGTTATACGGGTCGTTATCCTAACCCAACTCCTCGATACACCAAGGTCCCTAAGTATCCTCAATAACCTACACTCCTCCTCATGATTACTGACGAGCCACAACTCGTGAACAACCTCCCTAACCTTGTCCGCAACCTCCTTGCCGATTAGTCTACCATCGTGGCATTGGTTTCGAACCAACTCCTCAATGAGTCTCGTGATGCAATCCTTATCGTTGCTTTCTAGGCATCTTCTTGCTTCCTTGATTGCTTCTTGGCATTGCTCTATCCTCCCTGCCTGGGTGGGTTTGGGCAGGGAGGCTTCGTTGCTTGACTCTAGTTCTTTCTCGTTACTCATTGGGCCTTTGCCCATTTCGGGCGGCCCATTGATTTTAAACCCACCCTCAGTTAAGCACCTAACTCGGTGCATAATTGAAGCACCTATGCTTCTCAAGCTCATTCATGAAGAACGTGGTTAATGACAAGTTGAGCCGTGAACGAGGCTCCACAGGAACGAAGAGCACCAATATGCACACCATACCGGCTAAAAGCAACCACAACACAGACAAACACCCAACACAAAGACACGCACCAAGGAAACAATAGAGGAACTACCGAAGGTGGCGTTGGTATGAAATTGAAGAAGCTTCAAAACGGTTAAGGCAAACGGCTCATAAAAACCTTTTATACGATAAAGACTTTCCCCAACCATTAAGGGCTAGGTTAAAAATCTTTACTAACCCTGATTGAGTGGTTCAATGTGTAGGTTGTTTTCGCGACCTTGTGGTGGTTTAAGTGTGGAGTTCCCTGTTGGGTCTTCAATAATTACCGTGAACTTAAACCTACCCTTAAGGGCATCCCTAACCCTATTCTTAAACTCTCTCAACTTACTTACGACAGCATCATCGCCCTCATTCAAAACCTCCATACTATCCGCAACATCGAGTAATCTCAGTAATAATCCTTCCATAGTTGTTATCATGGCCTCAGCCTCAGGTCCTGGAGTAATTTCAAAACCCAATTCTGGACTAAACACTTTAGCGTTTTTCGACCTAAATATGTAGGTCCTATAGACATCCTCCTCATCCCTAACCTCATAGGTTATCCTAGAGGGACCCCTGGAGTTTAAGTACTGTATATCGGTTCTCCTATACCCACAATTATCGCATTGATTACTATACAATATTAAATCGCCAAATACTGGGTCATTGTAAAGGATTTCCATCACATGTAATGTATCCCTACCGCATACGGGGCACCTTTCAATACCTGTGTAGAGGACTCTACCGTTAAGTCCAACATTACCTTTATCACTCATCACTAAGCCATAAATCCCTCTAAATTTAAAATCTTGCATATGCGATACTCGTATTAATGCCTCCATTAATTCGCCTAAATCCTATATTCTTAATCATCATTTAACGAAAAGCCCCTCTTTAAATCAAGACTCGCCATTATAGCATGAATACAACCGTTTTCGACTTTGGTAGGAAACATTAACCATAATGAGTTAGGGAGGTTATTCTTAATCATTATCGTAGTCATATCGCTTTCCTTCGTTGTGTGAATAATACTTAAAAGGGAGATGGTTCATTGACGTATTTCGATGAGCACAATGACACCCAGCAGATGGCTTACGGCATTAGCGATAGTGACCATATTAATACTTGTACTATTCATAATGGGCTTTTGGCAGGCGGTTTATACACCAGGCGCTGCCCCCGTATGTGCTGCGCCATTCACGTTAATGGAAATACTGGCGTTCATAATGGCGATACCCGGCGCGCTTTTACTCATTAGCTACCTAAGTAGGGGTGAGGTGAGTGATTTATTGTTGATGGTCTTTGCAGCACTAATTGTGGTATTCTCAATAAGCCTTTATCTTCTATCCACATCATCATACGCGGGAATATGCTGAGGCTTAAAGCTCAAAAGTAATTCCGCTCCCTGATTTACTGATGGATTGCGTATTTTGTAAAATAGTAAGGGGTGAGGAGCCTGCATACATTGTCTATGAGGATGAGTACGTGGTAGCAATACTCGATAAGTACCCAGTAAATAAGGGCCACACCCTAGTAATGCCCAAGAGGCATTACAGGGATATAACTGAGATACCCGATGAGGAGTTATGTCGTGTTATTAAGATTACTAAGGCCGTTACTATAGCCGTAATGAGGGCTCTAAAGGTTCCTGGGGTTAGGGTGGTTCAGAACAACGGTGCGGAGGCTGGTCAGGTTATTTTCCACGTACACTTCCACGTAATACCAATGACAGGCCACATTAGCGGTAGGCATTACCTAACGGTTGAGGAGGGTCGCGAGGTGTCATCCGTATTATCTAGGGAAATTAAGGAGGTACTTAATGATTTATGAGAAGTAACTTTTTTATTTTAATTGGCGTATTATAATGCGATGGAGATATTTGGTTTAACCCTAACCCAGATAGTTAGCATAATAGGTTTATTCATTCTTGGGTTATTGGTTGGTATATTGATAAGGAGATTGCTGAGTGTAGCCCTGATATTGCTAGCCATAGTGATACTAGCCATGGCCCTGGGCTACCTAAGTCCCTCATCATTAGTCGCCCTACTTCACTACGCTGGCTATGCCCTAGCAACAGCATACGCGAAGGCCCAACAATTTATTAGCGTAATACCTTACTCCTCATTGGCATTCATAATAGGTCTTGTAATAGGCCTTATACGTGGTTGATTGGGAAGGATCCGGATTACCAACCGTATGTGAGAACCAGGGGATTTTACGAGAGGCGTGGCTTCACACCCATACTATTGGTCGACCCATACCCAGATCGGGGTGAACCCATGATACTCTATGCCAAGCCGATTTGCTAAAGCGAGGCTCCGCGTAAATCCATGATGAGGTTGGTGAACCCTAGCCTAGTCATTATTCGCCAGGTTACGCGACTAGAATAGGTACATTAATTAAGGATCGGCTTAAGTATTGATTAGTTTAGATACGTTACCTTAAGGTTTGACCTGTATAGAAAATCAAGGAATGAATCGAATGATTTACTTGAGGCTCTTGGGCTATAGACCATGGCCTCGTTATTACTTAGAAATACGAAACCAGTACGTGAAGGCAATTCCTCAGTGTGCCTCCTCATCAATTCAGCAAATTCATTACTAGGGCTTGTACCCACGACAATAACCCTCTCCTCACGTGAGTGATAATCCAAAAACCTCCTGCTTGGTATTACCCAGGGACATAGGAGTATTAGTTCCCTACTACCCTCACCAAAAACCGTGTACATAACACCGCACCTAGCAACCCTACTGTACATGTATTGGCCATGGGGGCTCAGGATCCTCTTAAACGACCTGGCTGCTGAATCCTTCATCTCATGAATTAAGGCCCTAACCGCCTGGACATCAATTGCAGGATTAAGTATTAACTCGCCCACTGATCCGTCCAGGAGGCCATCGATCTTAGTTCCCGTAATAAGTTCTCTAAAATCCATGCCATAAATAGCCCTAAATAACCAATTAACTGGTCTCGCACCAAAGACGGCAGCCTCCACAGCCATCAACTCCCTAATGTTGGCACCACTGAGGAGTTCCTTCACATCAGGTATTGTTATGTCCCCGGAGATCTCGAGAAGCCTTGGGATTAGGTATTCAGGTACGAACAATACGTCCCTGGACCTATGCATTAGAACCCCAGCCCTTATTAAATCCTCGACAATGTCCTCCGCGAAACCCATGAGCCTAAACTGAACCCTTAGCACAACCTCACGTCCACCAAGCTCCATGTACCTGGCTAGGGCATAGGCGGCGTTGCCGAACCCCCTAATCCTATCCATGGCGTGGTCAGCCAATAATTCATAAAACCTCCTAACCTCCCCATCAGCCCTATCGCCCAATGATGATAGTAAGCCCCTGGCCTGATTACATATTTCCAGGTAATCATTACCGTATCTAAGGGTTGCATCCCTGATTAATGCCTCATCATCCTCATCAACGTAATTAAGCAACTGGTAGAGGCATTCCAAGGTCTCAGCGCTACTTTGATTTGACACACCAACCCCCTTAGTACCAACTGAATTAGCGCCCGGCTTTTAAATGCGTATTACTACATAGCTCATGTGAAACTCCACGAGTACAAATTCGTAGTACCACACGAGCTAAGTGAAGTAATGAGTATAATACGTGGTTTAAGCACTGTTGATGAGGTAAAGGTTCCAACGTGGGAGTCGAGTGGTCGTGTACTGTCTAGGGACGCGGTTGTGCCAATCGACATACCGCCAATGTCTAAGGCGGCCTATGATGGTTATGCCGTGAGGAGTGCAGACGTGATTAAGGTACCCATTAAATTGAAGGTGGTTGGTTCAGTTAACATAGGTACGGTACCCAATATTGAGTTAGGGCCCATGGAGACGGCATATGTAACGACTGGTGCGTATATACCGAGGAATGCGGACGCCGTGGTACCGGAGGAGTACGTGGAGATTGTTAGTGATAATGAGGTTTTAATAAATAAGTCAATAAAGCCCTGGGAAAATGTAGATCCAGCAGGGAGTTTCGCCAGGAAGGGTGAGGTCGCGCTTAGGGAGGGTACGGTGATAATGCCCTGGGACGTACCAGCCCTACTGGAGCTCGGGATTGGCGAGGTGTGGGTTAGGAGGAAGGTTGGGATTTACATAGTAGCAACGGGTTCAGAGCTTGTTGAGGCTAAGGAGCCCAGTGATGTAATTAACGCTATAATCAATGGTAAGGTGGTGGAGAGCACGGCGTCCATGATAAGAGACTACATCAATGTTTACACACCATACGCAGAGGTTGTGGGTAAGGTGATAGTACCCGACGATCCCGAGGCCATCAGGAACGCCGTGACTCAAGGCATTGATAGGGCCGATATAGTGATAACCACGGGTGGTACAGGGCCTAGTGGGGTTGATTATGTCTACGAAGTCACCCAATCACTAAAACCACAGGCATACGTGAGGGGCTTAAGGATGAGGCCAGGGAGACCCACAGGCATAGCCGTACTGAGTAGCAACAAGGTCATCATCAACCTCTCGGGGCACCCAATATCCACACTAAATGCGCTCACGATAATCGTTAAAGAAGTAATTAAACAGATGGCTGGCGTTAAGGTGGATATGCCCGAGCCCAGGGTTAATGCAAGCCTTGTTAAGGGCCAATTAGGTGATGAGGAGTTCGCTAGGCAGTATAGGGTTAGGGTTACGAGAAGGGGCAATGAGTACTTAATAGAGGAGATACCAAGGCAGGGCAGTTCACTAACACATACACTGCTCACAGTTAACGGGCTAGTATTCACAGGCAAAGGACAAATAATCAAAGAAGGCCAACAAACCGAGGTCCTACTCCTAAGACAACCATTCAACCCTAGCGATGAAAGTAACTTATAAACTAAACGAACATTATGAAAAATGTTAAGTAGACGTAAAAGCTCGATACGCATAGCTGCGGAATAAGCAACGTAAGGGATTCCGCAATACAAAACTGCGTATTGAACATCACAAAAAGAAATGGGCAATACAAAATAACTACCACATGCTTCAGGGAATGATGCCTCACTGAATACGGCATTGAACCAAAGCCACAATGCATAAAGACACTGGCCATTTACCTACCAATAATAGTCCAGGAACAACAACTAAAACCGACAAAACAAGGGACAAAGTACATACTCACGAAAACACCAAACACAAACTCACAAGAAACAACACACCCATAACACCGACCCACCCAAACCCACCGAAAACCCACCACGCAAAACTTAAAAACCAGGAGAAAAACAACACATGTCCCCCGTTGATAGGGCGCCCAGGGGCACAAACCCCGCGCGGCCCGTAGCTCAGCCCGGTTAGAGCGACCGGCTGTAGTCAGCCGCCGTGGCGACATGGGAAAAAGCCACGGCTAGTGGAAACCGGTAGGTCCCGGGTTCGAATCCCGGCGGGGGGACCAAATTGTTCAGTTCCTTTTTATGGGGTTGGTGGTTTTTGTTCCCGTGGGTGTGGGTTTGTGGGGCTGTTTGGGTGAGGGCTTCTAGGCCGTGGTATCTTTTTGGGTCGTCTTTGTCTCCGTATTCCGTTAAGCCATAAAGTGTAGTGAGTGTTTCACGGTCTATTTTGCCATCGTGATGCATTAGGATTAATTCGGCTCGCAACCGCTTTATTGGGTGATGTAGGTACGGCACGATTAATCTAAGCAGCTTAATGGCGTTTTCTCCATAAACCCCTAGCCTAGCTCTAGGGTCCGTCTCATACTCGTAGATTTTGCTCTCTATCCCTAATTTCCTCAATGCTTCCTGAGCGGCATCTAAAAGAGCTCTTTTTCCACAGCTACGGCACGCTGTAATTGTTATAGCCAGTGCTGAGTTTTCAATGTTATAATAAATTGTGCCGTCTCCGTCAATTATTCCTGCAATTAGCTTCGGCACATCCTCCGGCCTCAATGCCCTTATGTACTTAATCAACTCCTCGATATTCAACCACTTCCACTCCTCTTTTTTAACGTAGATGTAATACTCTATGGCTATGATGCCCGTTCTTCCCCTTTGCTGTGGTGTACCGTTATCCCAGACGAACGTCACGCTTGGTCTTCCTATGTTAGAAAGAATTTTTGGAAATACTATAGCACTGATCGACTCCGTTGTTTTTAACGAGACCTTTACATACTCATTGTTTCGGGTCTCGACCACACGGTCACTTATGTCGCTTGCAACAATTCCTATGATGTAGTGAATACTAGTTTCCGCGTAAATCCAATTGCATGGATTTATACCATGTCTTTTCAGCATATTAACATCAATGCCGATAAATCTTAATAACTCCTCACACTCCTTATCTCTATTCCAACCAAATTTCTCCAGTAAGCTTTCAATTTCCTTGATGACTTCGTACCTCGGCACCCTTCTCTCCATCTTAACATTGCATTCCTCTAACAATTTATTTACTCGCTTTGAATTCTCGTTCAGGGAATCCCTCACCCACCTCCTTGAAACGCCGAGATTACTGAGCATTTTTAATAGCTCACACCTCTGTCTATCATTGTTGCTCATCAACCATAGCGTGTGAAAGATACCCCGAGTCTCGTTAACAATCTCTTTTCCAGCTGCGTGAACCTTGTGGCACCCATTTTCTATTTTTTTCTAAAGTTTGTACAGCGCAATTCCTGTTGTTATCCTCTAGGCACTTCTTTGCTTGTCTTATCAGCTTGGTGCATGTTTCTATCCTCCCCGCCTGGGTGGGTTTGGGCAGGGAGGCTTCGTTGCTTGACTTTTTGTCCTCCTCATCAACCATTGGGCCTTTGCCGTTTATCGGCGGCCCGTTGGTTTTAAACCCACCCTCAGCCGAGGCAGCAATGCACCTAACTAGGTGCATGGCCGAAGCACCTATGTTTCTTCAGTTCATCCACGAATATCTTGGCTAACTCACTGCACAGTTCCGCCTCCATACACTTACTGTAAACGAAGCTCCACAACTGGCAATCAACTCCTCGATACGTCAACAGCCATGCAAACGGCCAATCCACACCCACACCCAACAATTATTTTAACAACTAGGCTTATAAGGCACCACGAACACAGGCACAAAACAACAACCACACACGCAATAACGACAACCACAACAAGCACTTGATCCAACAACACACACCGAAAGCAATGATGAAGAAACTACCAAAATAACACTGACATGAAGACTAACAAGAAACACAACCACTACAGATACAGAAGGTCTCCTGTTCGAATCCTGGCCGGGGACCATAAATTTTGCTTTATGTTTTTGGTTTTGACTTGGTTTTTGTTTTGCACCATGGGTGTGGGTTTGTGAGGCTTTTCTGTGAGGTGCTTGGGTCGTTGCTTTTTGTGCTTGTTTTGTCTTGGTTGTGATTTTTCGGGGTTTTGGTTTTGTTTTTGGTTGGATTATTGCGCCTTGTCTTGTTTGTTTGTGGTGTTTGCTTTGCGATGCGTAGCGCTTTTAAACTGGGGTTGTTAATTGGGTTTAGCCGGGTCGTCTAGCGGCCAAGGATGGCGGGCTTTGGACCCGTTGACCCCGGTTCGAATCCGGGCCCGGCTACCACTCCCATCCTTCTATTTCTCTAAACCGTGTTACGGACAGTAAGAGCATATCGTTATTAGTGCTTCATTTGCGTCCTTTGTGTATTCCGTTTATGGCTGTTTTAGACTGTTTGCCTAGTTGTAGGTTACTTATGGTTGATTACGCCCTTTAGGTTTCACTTTTTATATGATTTGCAATCCTCAGAGCAATAAATAATTAGGCGTAGGTTGCGTTGGTGTACTGTGTGGCTTTTGAGCAAAGCGGCATATTGTTAAACCAAGATATCCTAATCACTAATTGATTCTAATCTTGAATCTAAGGTAGGCTATTAAAGATAATACGTCCTTACCTTAAATACTATAATAAATACTATCCCTTAATACTGATGCGGCACTGACCTATCCATCGTTTGACTTGGTCAGTGTTTTCTAAATTCTCTTTATTATTTTTTATATCTAATACAATGTTAAAAATAATTTTAATAGCATATATTATATGTTCATATTTTATATCTCGATTATTACATAGGAGTAATGCTTTAAATATTGTGCAGATCGCATTATATTGTATGGTTAAGGTTCAGTGGGCTCCCGAGCATTATAAATGGCCTCCTAGGTCGGGTAGTGCAATAGCCTCTCAGTTCATTGGTTTTATGCTTGATGCTTATGATCTAACCTTTGTTACGGCAATGACTACAATACTGGCTGCTGTATTAATGCCACCAACTCTGTCTAAGTCTGTTGTTGGTTATTACCTAACGTTGCTAGGCTATGCCTTCACGATGATTGCTAGACCCGTGGGTAGTGCATTGTTTGGTAATTTTGCTGACAGGATTGGTAGGAGGGATACGCTGATGATAACGATATTGGGTTATGGAATAATGAGTGCGGTGACCGCAGCCATACCAACGTACGCCCAGGTTGGGTGGGCAGCCTTCTGGATCTATGCCCTAATTAGGTTCATACTTGGTATATTCGTTGGTGGCGAGTACGCGGCTGGTCACCCATTCGCCATGGAGTACTCAGCACCTAGGTGGAGGGGCTTGGTTAGTGGTATTGTTCAGGGTGGTTTCTCATGGGGCGTGGCGTTGGGTGGTCTCGTTGTGGCTGCCTTTACTGCGGTATTCGGTTTACACGCCATGAAGGCATACGCCTGGAGATACGTGTTTCTAACTGGGTTAATACCGGCGGTTGTTGCATTCATAATTAGGTACACGATGCCTGACACGCCAATCTTCACGGAGGCTAAGGAGAAGGGGCAACTCGAGAGGATACCCTTCTTCAGTATATTCAAGCCGCCAGCACTATGGACCTTCCTACAAGTGCTTGTTTTCATGACTAGTTTATTCTTCAGTTCCTATTCAATGTTTGATTTTGCTGTGGGTATATATGCGAGGGCCAGTTTACCCGAGGGCTGTTTTGGTTTTTGTGATTGTTTGTAGTGTACATATTTATTAATGCCTTTAGGCCTCTTAGGGCTGTTAGGTAGGCTGATGCTGTGTGCCTGTCTAGTCCATACTTCCTCATTACTTCTTCGTGTTCCTTGGAGTTTGTTGTCCCCCTTGGGTTTGTGAGGAGTGTTTTGAACCCGTACTTCAATGCCATTACGATGCCGTACTGTATTAATTGCCTCTTGGCGAACCTAGTTATCTTCCTATTACCCACCCTACTCCTGGTGAACCTCCTCCTCTTAATTAGGGGGAGGTTTTCGAAGACAACAACGCCGACGTTATGCGTGTAGCAGTACTTCAACAGCTTCGCCAATGCCCTGAGCCTCAAGGCCCTAGCCCTATTCCTTGGGAATCCATGGGAAGTTGTCTCGGTGAACCACGCAGTCCTAGTGTCCACTATCCTCCCATGCTCATCAATGATTACCAGGTTCACCCTATCACTGTTTAGGTCGAAACCACCCACAAACCCTCCCTCGGCTTCACCCTTCCTGAAGTGCTTGAGGTAGAGCTTTATCGGGATTGATAGGTGAAGGTAAATGCTGCCTCCCCTAAAGACAATCCTAGCCCCATAGCTCACCTCCCTCTGCCTAGCGAGGTCTACCAACTCCCTGAGTAGTGGTAGGTACCTCTCCCCGAACTCGGTTCGTAGCGTTATCCACGAGCCATCATATGGGTACTTGACTTTGACTAGGCCTGTGTTCTCCAGTCTCACGTTTCTGTTCCCAAGCCTTGAGGACTCACCCTCACTGACGATGAATGGTCTCCTCACCTCTATATGCAGTGGGTTGCAACCGTTGAATAAGCACCCCTCCACAATAGCCCTGGCCACCTTGTAGGCTGAGTCGGCGTATGCCTTGTTCAGCATTCCCCTGAGCTCCCTGAGTATGCTGTTTTTATCCACCCCCTTGGCAATCATCCTAGTGGTTATTCGGACAGCATTTTTGAAGTCCCACGCTAGCCTCACTAAGCGCATGTAATCCTCACTTGAGACTGGGTAGAGCTTGCCAATGATTGTCACGTAATCCACCACTGTAGACGCACCCACAACATCACTCATCCGGAACAGTGACACGGATGATCACCTCCCTCCCATGCAGGTGCATCATCCTCACACTCAGCCTCTTGGGTATATAGATGCAGAGAAGCCCATGGCTAGTCTTTGAAATCCGGGCATGAAACACATACTCCTCAGGCACTCCCTACACCAAGACCAAAAATTACAGAAAAACTTATAAAGCTTTCTGTACTAATTTCTTGAAAGGGATGAACCCGATGAGCTTGGCGAGGGTGACCTTGGAGGAGCCACCTTCGGTGAGGGGAGTGGGTGTGAACCCCTGGCGACAGGCGGGGACCCACTCCCGCAGCTGGGGGTGGCTCATGGAGAAGCCGTCGAGAAGGAGACGGTGGGAACAACCCACCACCTCCGGAGAGACGGTTTAGTGCCGGTTTACTTATCGGAGCGCTTCGCAACACAGAGGAGGGGGAGCGGTGTTGGGTTCGGATACAGCTCCGGTATTTTCATTAGTGCCTGGATGCCGCTATACTCAATACCGCTTTATGGTGTGTTTTACTTTATCGAAGGTACTAATATATGGTTTACCGCAGCCTTTTGGCTAATTCTTGCGGGTATTGTCTATGGTATTGCAGCTGCTATAGGCCCTGAGACCATAGGTATTGACTTGAGAATTGTCAAGGAAAGGTAAATGTGCCTTTATCCTCATTTATTAGAATTAAAACTAACTATCTTTTTACTTTCATTCCTTCTCAGGTGGTGTTGCCATACCTCAAGCCTAACATGAATGCCTTTATGTTTCTATCAACGTCTCTCCTTATGTTCATCTTTATTGCCTCCTCAATAATATCCTGCGGTATGTATTGGCTTAGGTTCATGATTGAGTATAGGGCTCCTAGCATTACCATGTTTTCATAAATCACATTACCAAGTTTGACGGCGTCCTCATAGGCATTTATGAAATACACATTCTTAATGCTGCTCCTGAGCATGTTCTCCAACTCCTCAATGCTGGGTATTCTCTGCTTGGTTGCCGGTGGTCTAATTAACCTCCTATTTACTATGAAGGTCGTGTTTTCATTAGCGTAATTAACAGCTCTTAATGCCTCGAGTATTTCGAATGCTACGATAACGTCAGCGCCATTCCTCGGTATCAACGGTGCATCCACATCGCCGATCCTCACGTGCACATCCACCGAACCACCCCTTTGGCTTAATCCATGGGTTTCGGCGATTAATGCCTTATAACCAGCCCTGAGCGCTGCATCGCCTAATACCGTTGCGAAGGTTATTAGACCCTGCCCGCCAACACCAGCCAAATACATGCTCAGTCTCATTACCCATCACCTCACATCCTGGCCCATGCACTTAACCAGTTCTTGACATCACCCTCGGGCTTTATCGCGTTGTATGGGCATACTTGGGCGCATACCGAGCATCCAACGCACATGTACGGGTCTATCCAAGCCTTCCTACTCTCCAGCGGTACTAGTGCCGGGCACGCTATTAGGTTGTAGCATATACCACATGCTTTACAGGCGTTTTCATCAACGTAGTAACGAGTTACGTAATTCCTAAACAATCTAGTTGCCTCGAGCGCACAACCCCTCTTCATAACTACCACAGCCACGCCACCCTTCCTCACCACGTTCAAGGCTTCGCTGATTACTTCCTGAGCCTTCTTTACCTCGAATGGGTCTACAGTACTCACATAATCAGCGCCAAGTGATTTAGCGACCTCCCCTATGTCTATCTTGTTTGTTGGGTTTGGTTGACCCCCTGTCATTGCCGTGACCCTGTTGTCAAGTACCATTATCAGCATGGGGGTTTTGTTGTAAATGGCATTAACCAATGCCGGCAAGCCTGCATGGAAGAATGTTGAGTCTCCAATTATTGATACAATAACCTCTTTCCCACGTGTGCCGTGATAAATACCCATACCAAGGCCCAATGAGCTTCCCATGTCAGTTAACGTGTCTTGTTCGTTGAATGGATTATTGATTCCAAGGCTATAGCACCCAATATCACCACTAAAGATAGGCTTAACGCCCGCCTTTGCTGTGCTTATCTTTAATTCATAAAATGATGCCGTGTGCGGACATCCAGGGCAAAAGACAGGTGGTCTGGGTGGTGGTGCATAATCAACCTTGATTGGGTGGTTTGACAGTAATGGATTGTTGATATCGAGCGCTTTAGATAATCCGTCCATTACCGAGTTCATTGTTAATTCGCCAACCCTATTGAATAGATTCTCAGCCTTACCTAAAATAGGCACCCTAATACCCTCTTCGTAAAGTAATGCCTTCAATTGCTGTTCAACGACGGGATCCTCCTCCTCAATAACGACCACCCTATCCGCCCTGGACACGGCATTCAATATCGTCTTTCTGGGTAAAGGTACGGGTGTAGCTACGTTTAACACACTTGCCTTAACACCATAATTCTTAACAGCCTCGAGCGCGTATGTGAATGCAACACCACTGGTTATTATGAGATTCCTATCGCCCTCAATGTAATTGTGCGGTAATTGATCCACATCTTTCTCAATAGTGCTCCATCTCTTTAGTAATTCATTCTTAAGTGTACGGGCATTTGCAGGAATTAATGCATGCCTCCTAGGATCCTTAACGTAACCCTCAGCATACCTCGGTGCGGCTGGTGAGCATACCGTGACAGGACCCCTAACATGCGAAACCCTAGTCACACTCCTCAGGAGCACTGGGTGCGAGTGTGTCTCGCTGAATTCTATGGCGTTTTTTGCGAAATCCTTGGCGCTTTGTGGGTCGTATGGCTCGAAGACCGGTATGTAGGCGTGAATACCAACCCACCTATTGTCCTGTTCATTCTGGCTCGACCACATGTTTGGGTCGTCTGCTGTGACTATGGCAAAGCCGCCTTTAACACCTGTATATGCGCTTGACATTAATGGGTCCATGGCTACGTTGAGGCCTACGTGCTTCATCATGACGATAGCCCTAGAACCCGCTAAGGCAGCACCGTATGCAACCTCGAAGGCGACCTTTTCATTGCTGCTCCACTCGGCATACACGCCAAACTCCTTACCATAATCAATTAGGTACTCCATTATCTCGCTTGACGGTGTGCCTGGGTAACCAGCCGCAACGGCGACACCGGCTTCCAACGCACCATGGGCGATGGCGTGATTCCCAAGCATTAGTTTAATAATACAATTGTTCATCAAAAATCACAAGTCCTATTTAAATTAAAGCCTTTCTCCTAGTACTTAATAATTTAGCTAGTGGTATATTTATTATATAGTCCTATATTGATCAGCCTAGAATGGACTCCTCATCGACTCGGCATGTCTAGGGTTCATCACCTATGTTTTCTTGTAATACAAGTTTATATTTTTAAGTCATATTGGCTAGAATCGCGCGTTTCCAGGTATTACATTAGTTATTTTAATTGCTTATTTAATATTACCTTTGTTTCATACACGATACCGTGAATAACATGAGGAAGAACCTAGCAATACTCCTACTAGTACTAGCGGTAACAGTATCGGTAATAGTTATGGCTACTCAATACCAGGTCTCACCTAACGTGAACGCACCAACTACGATAAACCAGCCATACTATGCAATACTTGAATACATTGATTACATAAACACAACAAGGACCATAACATTGGCGCCAGGTCAATCTATGACGATACAGGCGCCACTACCTCCAGGGCCTGGTTATACGCTTAGTTACATAAAGGTTAATGTTAATTCACCCTCCCCAGCCCTGGTAATTAGCGGCAATGGCGTGATGTATAGCAAGAATGAGATAGGCGCAATAGTTAGTGCATACACGAGTAGCAATCAATTAGCCATAGCAAACGCCGGTAATCAACCACTTAATGAGACGGTAACGGTAACATACGTATTCGTGAAGGAGGAGTACGTTGCCCTAAATACATCAGCCACCTCATTCACGCTTGGGATAACGATACCTGACGAGTCAATACAGTACGTCACGCAGCAGATCGTCGAGCTTTCAATACCGAATTACATGCCATTCGAAATAGCGAGCATAGCGTTACCTAATGGCACAACGCTTGCACAGCTAGTTTCTGAGTGGAGTCCCCTAGCTAATTACATAAAGATTGAGCCCAAGTACGTCGAGTTAACAGCCAACGAACTACCTCCTGGCCAGTACGAGGTCACGATTAACTACGGTAATGAGTATATAATGCCGAGCGCCATGCTCATAAAGGGTACGGAGTTCCTGAACTACACGGTTAATCCAGGCCAAACCCTTGAGATAACAGGTTCTGAGTTTGGTGTACCACCTGGTTGGAACCTGCTTGGTTACATAGTTGCGGTGTACACAGTGCAGCCCCTAGTCGTTGGAGAGCAGCCTGGGCACTTTGAGATAGTCGCGAATAGGGTATCGCCTGTTTCCCTATACAGCACGCTGGTGCAGGTCAGCGGTATAAGCTACCTACTGCCTCCATTCATTAGGTTTGCACCCATGTTCGGAATATACATAGTCTACGACAGGTACTTCGAGGTTGTGGATAACCTAAATGTCCCATTGGTGGTTACGTTCATGCCGATAATATACAAACCAGCAGGTCAATGGGTCAATGGTAATCTACAGGTTACCGTAACCGACGCCGACGTTTCCAGCGGGTTGTGGACAGCATTAGTTGTTCAATTACCAGAGATAGCGCACATATACAAGATAGTTACGCCAAGTGGCACGGTCTACACGGGTCTCGTGAATTCCGAAATACCATGGGGATCCACAGAGAGGCTGGTCTCGATAAGCCCTGATGGTTCTCAAGCATACATAGCGGTCTCAACACTCGGTGTTAGTGAGACTGGTACATACATGGTGTATGTTAATTGGACACCAATAACAATGCACTTCGCCAATACACTGAATGCACCAATAAGCGGCGTTAAGGTTGAGACTTTGGTCAATGGATCGTTGGTGACAACGGCTGTTAGCGGCTCTGATGGCAATGCGTACATAAGCATAAACGAGCCAACGCCGTTCACGGCAGTTGTGTACTATGACAATGTGCCGCTGTATTACGTCAACGTTAACTCATTAATTAACCAACCAATTGGTGTAACCATTGGGTTATACAACGTCACGGTGCTGTTTGTTGGTGCCAGGAGCCAGGCTATATCCAACGCGAAAATAACACTGTATAGAATCGGCACAGGTCCGACTCTTAATGGAACAACGAGCGGCATGGGTACTGTTGGGTTCACTAATGTATTGGGTGGTACATACCTAATTACTGCCCAGTATGGTAACCTGAAGTACAGCGAGTTGGTTACGATTAATGGTAATGACGTGATAACAATAAAGTCGGACATATTAGCCATAATAGATGGATTCCCAATAACAACCATTGAGGCATTGATAGGCACCTTGGGCTTAGGTGGTGCTGCAGCAATAGCCTTTGCATTTGCCAACGGTAAGAAACAACATAGGGATTACGAAGTAGTAACCATGTAATTATTATGGGATTAATTTACTCAAAATTAAATTAATTCTCTTTGTGTCTCCTCTCGTATTCAATCCTTAACTCTCTGGCTAGATCCATGACTCTATTTAACAACTCATGCTTTACATCGAAGATATTATGCAGCATTATTAACCGCCTATACTGCCTATCAAACCTACCGTACTCCCTCCTAACCCTATTGTTCAGCCTCGACCTCATCCTCTTGAGTAGGTTCTCACCGTATGTCAATAGCCTCTTATCCTCAACCTCCAATCTCCTGACTACCAGGGGTCTTACTGCTCTAAACTGCTCATCAGTGAGCTCAACTATTGCGTATGCGAACTCGCCCTCAAATCCCCCCTCCATTATCTTCACAAGTTCGTCCTTAATACTCATTATCCTACCCTCCAAATCCTGCCTTGCATGCCAGGATATCATAACCCCACTCGTAATCTCGAGACCAACATCGCCCAGTTTCCTGTTCGCTAATTCCTTCACCTCATCATTACTTGTGTATATGATCACCAATGCGTACTGCCTCATCGATATCTTGAGTATGTTTTTACAGCATTAATTATTAATTCCTTTATTGCTGAATCATCAAACCCCTTACCTACGAATATCCTTATGGAAATCAACTCCCTCCTCACCCCATCATCATAACCGACGAACTCCCACTTGAGGTTGTTTATGACTTCTCTCCTATACATTAACTTTACATCCCCAATCTTTAATGTCTCATCTATGGGTATGTCCCATGGAGAAAGCACATCTATGCTAAGCACACTAACCTCATCATTAATGCTAATCAACCTGGCCAATGACACATTGCCGCATAGGTATTCCCTAACCCCATCCCAATCC
Organism: Vulcanisaeta sp. EB80; assembly: GCF_002078205.2. Classification (NCBI taxonomy): domain Archaea; kingdom Thermoproteati; phylum Thermoproteota; class Thermoprotei; order Thermoproteales; family Thermoproteaceae; genus Vulcanisaeta; species Vulcanisaeta sp. EB80. Next base: position 57,611 of record NZ_LCWN02000003.1, on the reverse strand, counting down.
CTAACGGTTATCTCATTACATTCCACAGCTCTCGAAACTCAACACCACTTTTAATGCATTGTTTTATGAGTAAGGTTTATATACTGAGTAGTGCTTGAAATACATGATTAACATGTCTAGCAGCGGTGAGGAGAGTAGTGAGAGGAAGACTGTGACTATAAGGGGGTTAAGTACAGACATTTATGACAGAATAAGCAAATTAGCCAGAGAAACAGGTACGACAGTCGGCGAGATAGTTAATGACGCACTCAGGCGATACATAGCAACGCTGGAGAATATATCTAGGGCTATTGATAACATGATAAGGGCTGGCGATGTGATTGTAATAAGCGGTGTCTCGTCATTAACGGTTACGAGGGCAGACCTGGAGACCCTGGAGAAACCCGTCATCTTCAAGGATATGGATGAGCTGGTGTTCGCAGACGATGTAACCAATGATTTAATAAAGAATAAGGTGGCCAGGATAGTCAACGTCAACACAGTCTATACACCAAAGTCCGTATCCACACTGCTAATAGCATCAAAGAGCGAACTTGTAAAGAAGATAGTGCCCAAATGATGTTAACCCTTTAATACTTCACACATACTTAAAATCCACGTGAACATTCTTGTTGTTGGCGTTGGAGCAATGGGTCTAAATCACGTAAAGGTCTTGAATCAACTAAAGAGCAAAGGCCTTGTTGAGAAAATATATGCTGTGGACGTTGATAGAGATAGGCTCATGATCGCAAAGAAACATGGCGCGGATATGGTATTTACAGAAATAAATGAGGCAATAAAGTACAAACCTGACCTAGGTATAATAGCCGTACCCACAAACCTCCACTATAGGATCGCTAAAGACTTAGTAAAACATACCGATCTACTCATTGAGAAGCCCATCACGGAAAGATTAAATGAGGCCTTGGACCTATATCGTGAGGCACGGGTTCTCGGTAGGAAGGTGCTGGTGGGGCACATAGAGCGTTTCAACCCGGTATATAAGGTATTACTTAATGAGGTTAAGAACGATGTACCAATACATGTAGAGTCAATCAGGGTAGGTTCATTAAAGGGTAACCCGCGGGCTTACGGTAATGTGCTCCTCGACCTCGGGCTTCATGACATAGACCTCGTGTTAGGAATGCTCAATGAGTATGATGTTAAAATCATGGGGAGAATCCTGAGGGGAGATCCCATAACTTCGGCGTGGGTCATGCTAGGGCTTGGTGATGCCACATACGTACTACATGCATCGTGGGATTACGAGGTCAGGGTTAGGAGGCTCACCGTATTGCTTAAGGATAGGTATTACGAAGCAGACCTATTAAACAAAGTTCTGATGCGTAACGGCGTAAAACACACCGTGGAGAGCGTTGATCAGTTGAGCCAGGAGTTAATGCATGCTATTGGGGTGATAAGGGGTGTTGAGAAACCAATAATTGGCATTGAGGAGGGTATCAAGGCATTGGCTGTGGTGGAGGGTATAATCGCAGGTGAGGAGAGGATAGACCTAGGCAAGGTTTTAGGTTGAGTAGTCAATTATCGATTTAACCCTAACAATATACCTAGCAGCCAGCTCCTCAGCCCACCTAGGCATCCTCAATGTGGTTATAACCTCCCTAACCAGGGATTCTACGGCATCGCAATCATCGGCACTCTGATCTCTGCATATCTTAACCAAGTACTTACTCCTAGCCTCGAACAAATCCCTATCCATATCTATCCTATTACAGTCATGGTCGTAGCTCCAACCCCTCCTTAAATCACGAAGGTGCAAAAACAGGTGGGCAGCAACCCTACCCAAATCCATTGGGCCAGACATAACGTACATGCCCTCCTTAATACTATAGCAGCTACCACGCCCCATGTAAATATTAACCATACGATATAAGCAAGAGACCAAGTCAATAAAAAACATGTAGTTATTAAGCAGGATACTAACAATAACAGAAATTATCAACATCAACAACCTGAAAGACGGCTAACCAAAGGCAAAGTCCTGGTGGGCCCGCCGGGATTCGAACCCGGGATCTCCCGCGACCCCAAGCCTAAACCAGCAACGTGAGGCAAATGCGGGACTACTGTCCCTGGGCATCCTACCGCTAGACTACGGGCCCATTTTTGCTTTGAGCTTTTCGGTTTTTAGGTTTTTCTTTATGGGTGCGGCCTCGCTAAATTGCCTTGGCAAGGATTTCGGCACACGATAATAAACAACAAATCTCGCCCTTTAGGGCTGGGCTTGGGCAAAATCTAGGTGAGCAGGCGCAGCTGACCTCCTCCCTGCCTTAAGAGGGTGTGGGAGGTTTCCTCGCCGCCACCTTCATTTTGTATCCGGTGGTGGTTCATGGGTTTGCCCCGGGCCGGCACTGCGGGGCTTTGTTCGCTGGCCTTGAATTCCTTGAGTGTGGTGTGTAGGATTTTTGCCATAAAGTATGGTATTAGTGGGTTTGATTTTTCTTCGTACTCTCTCCAATTTATTTCCCTCCTTAAATTTCACCACACGCCTTTTGTCCATGCTTCTGGTGTTGTTTTCCAAGCCATGTTCATGACCGAGGCATGGTCCCTATCTACATAGTGTCCGAGTGGGCATTGCAATGTGTGCCAATCATCTGTGCTCTCAAGCCTTGTGAAGTGTATTGGACAAACCCTACTGTTCCTGTAGGATGATACGTGGAATAGTTTGGAGCCGCGTTCCAAAGCCTTATCCTCAACGGTTTTCTCCAAAGCCTTGAATGGGATTTGCTTGATCCTATGCCTTAGTCCTCCACTCTCAAGATCACTAATCATCTCATCCTGAGGCTTCTCACCAAGCTCCTCGGTGATTATGATTGATGGGTTCTTGGTTAACTCACTTGCCACATGCCTAACCCTACCAACCTTCCTACCACTCTCCCTTAGGTGCTTAACACGCTTCCTGTATTCCCTCGTGTTCGTTATGTTCATGTACTTACCGTTTGGTAATGCGAATCCAGGCTTGAGTTTCTCGATGATTGCGTTCCTAATTGCCTCATACCTCCTGGCTAGCCTACCGAAGTCTGTCCTAATCGAGTAGAGCTCAGGCATTAGGTACCGCCTATTCCAATCTGCGATCTTATCAATTGTTGCAATTATATCAATCCTACTCACAGCAACGGTGTTCTCGTTGATGTCGAATGCCACCACGCGTTGTGGTACCTCTTGCCTCGGTTTCAGCTTGAAGATGAAGACTGCGTACCACCTATTCAACCTACGCTTAATCATTAGCGTAGATGCGAGCTCGGCTTCCCCAGTTAGCACCCTCCACCAGTATTGCCAGAAGTGCTTGTGTGGTCTAAGCCAAACCTCAGTTCGACCACTGGGTAAGGATAGCTCAAGCCTGACTGGGGCTACTGATTTAACGAACTCCTCATAATTCCATGTGAACTCGGTGAACCTAATGGATACGGTCTTAATCTCGGGGTAGGACTTATGCACTAAGCCCTTCCTCCTCCTCTCAACGAATGACTTGGCGATTTGCGCCGCTTGCCTAATCGCCTGAATAACCAATTGTGAGTTCAAGTCTTGGTACTCCAGCCTATACTTGCGATAAAGCAGACTTTGAAGCTGGGTTGCACTCGTAACATTGTTCGCAACGGCGTACATGGCAACCTCACGAACGATGTTGAGATACGCAGACTCAACGGAGTAAAGCAAACTATTGAGCTCCTTAGTGACCTCAAGCTCAACAGCAACAGCCCTACACAACAACAAAGGCAGGAAAAACACCCACGACAAAAAGAGGCGAGGCTTGTTCCATTTCTGTCATGTACAAACCTTGGGTGAAACGCTTCATAGCCAGGTAAGGCAGCAACACCCAAGATCCCAGGAAAACCTAACCCCAAAAGCGGGAGGAGGTCGGTTCTACCGTTCACTTAACCATGTTTCCATACTTCTTCATGCAGTATCCCAGTGCTGTTCGTGATATCCCTTTTCGCGCACTTCTTATCATGTAGCCAATTGGCTAAGTGAATTTTTAGTTATGCTACGAGATTTTCTTTGTTATTTTAGGTAAATTGATGGTACTTTTTAATAATGGTCTGTGGCTATCATGAACTTGACAATGGGTAGGGAAATAAATGTTGAGGGTCTTCCATATAGAACACGTGTTTACATAAACAACCAAGTGCTTCTTCCCTCGGGATTAATTAGGTTGCTTGGTATTGAGGATGCACTGTATGCAGATATAATTATTAAGCATGGGGGTAAGGTTATAGAGATTAAGGGTGTTAGGTTGTTGAGGAATAGACGGGCTATGTCGAGGCAGTTTACGATACCCAGGGAGGTTAGGGATAGGTACGGTATAAGACCTCTTGATGAGATTGAGATAGTTAGTGTTAAGCCCGTGAGTTTCGTAAATATTTACGAGCATGGTGAGGCACCGAGTTAGTCCTTTCCTTCTCTCTTATTTTTACGATGCTTATGTAAAGCACTATTGCCGCTGGTATGTAGTATAGCGGTAATCCTCCGTGTATTGGTATTGTGGGGTATGTGAACATGTGCAGACTTCTTATGTAGCCCCAGGAGTGCGGTATGTGTCCTATGAAGAGCCAGAATGCCGCATCCTCGCTCCATACAGCCAGGTCAGCGGCGAATAACCACTGCCAGAGGTCGCCGAGTATTATCCAGGGTATTGCCAGTATTATGGCCACACCCAACCTATACATCCACATGCCCAACCATGGGTGGTAATGAACTAGGGCTAAATACCAGGAATCCGTTGGATCGTGATGGATTGCGTAAACCAACTCGGGCAGTATCATAGACTCTATTATGGCATAGCCAATCCCGGTCACGATGGGTGGCACGGTTAACTTTACCCAATTAACCATCTAAATTGAAGAGCGAAAACAACGATTTAATTAACCTTACTACCTACCCACCAATCACTGTTTTCGTGAACCAAAACCTAATGCCCTGGCTCCTAAGCCCTCTGAGTATTTCCTTGAGTATGTCCTTGTTTGCTAAGTACGCCTCCTCAATGGGTAACAACCCCTTGCCCTCAATCCTGCCCCTTAGCACGAGATCGGCTATTATGGCTGCTGTGAAACCAGTCAGCCTGGCCATTGACGTGAAGCCACCCTGGGCATAATCCACACCCTCGAACCTGACCGCCGCCACCTCACCATCAACCCTCCCCCTAGCCTCGACAACGGTTATCGAGAAGTCGTTGGAGCCTTTCTCCAAGACTCTTGAGAGTACGTGCTTGGCATCCTCCATGCTGTTAAGTAGGCCGAGATCTCTCAGGGTTTTCATTACCTCCAAATGTCTCCTCCACCTAATGGTTCTCTCGTAGGCATTACGTAGGGTCTTGAAGTGCTTCGGCAATGTGACCAATAGGGTGCTAAGGCCGTCCGTGTAGAACTCGGCGAAGTCACCGTTTACTAGCCAAGTCGAGAAGCTAAAAATCTCGCTTAATGGGTCGACATTAACCACCCTGCCATCCATAATAATTGTGGCCGGTCTTACGTACTCATCGATCGTGCTCTCTAGTGAGAATAATAGCTCGTAATAAAGCGGCGGTTTCGGGTTCGTGGGGTTACCACCAACGTGAATACCAACCTCCTCAACCTCCTCCAACTCGCTGGCAGCCGCCATAGCCAGCACGTTGGTTAAGCCAGGCGCCCAACCGCAGGCTGGAACCACCATAGGACCACCCACCAACTTACTGGCCATCGCCTCATCGTATTTCCACATGAATATTAAGTCAATTATGGACTTCCCATAGTCATGAACCCCAAGGACTACTTGGTCAGCTATGGATTGCGGAACGGCACTGATCACTAAATCATTATCCCTGGCAATGAGCCTAAGGGCATCTGAATCCCTAACATCAACCCTAACAGCGTTAATACCCATTCTACGGGCACGTTCCACGGCATCCTCACTTATGTCGTAACAATTGATTACATACTTGGTATTATTAACTAGGTAATGAACTATCGCCTGACCCATAGGACCCAAACCAATAACGCCAACGGACGCCACAAAAACAGTGAATCAAGCGACTTTTAAAATGCTTAATGCCCAAATAATGAGGGCTTAGTTCCTACGAATTATGATTATTATTCTAATGATCATGCCATGGCAAAATTTTGCCATAATTCAACTTCAGCATTAAATACTAAAATATTATTCATCAGATCTCGTAGTGATTTTGTTATTATTTTATTCCTTACCCTCCTCCGTACTCACGTAATAGTAGTACTCACCAATCTCTCTCTGTAATCTATCTAGGTATGAATTCCTCTTGTTTATTCTGGGTCTACCGACCTGTGGCTCCCTCCTGAAGGTTATGTCCTGGTTCTTGAGGAATTCATTCATGCCTGTTCTCAGGTCTGTTGGTGATTCTGCGATGCCGTGTTTACCTGGTTCTCCTTGGAAGACCATTACTGAGGTGCTTAGGTAGTCTATCATTGTTATGTCGTGTTCGATAACCAACGCCACCACATCCCTCTCCTCAATTATCCTCCTAATTATGGAGGCGACCCTAACCCTCTGCTCTATGTCTAGGTACGCCATGGGCTCGTCGAGCAGGTAGATTTCTGCGTCCTTCAATAATGACCCCGCCACAACAACCCTCTGCAGTTCACCACCGCTGAGGCTTGCTAATTCCCTATCCATTAACGGTGTTAATGATAATCCATTGGCTAACTCCGGCCATATTACTTTGGATGGGAAGTCGGGCCCGAGGGTCATGGCTAGGTACTCCCTCACTGTCTTATCACCGTACTTAACCGCCAAATCCCTAACGTACTGCGGTTTATAGCTTATCGTAACTTTGCCGTGAGGTATGACAATGCCTGAGTCGGGTTCTACCTCATTAATGAGGAGCCTCGCGAAGGTTGTCTTACCAATACCATTGGGTCCCAGGACACCTATGACCTCACCCCTATGTACCACACCGGCTTTAACCTCAAGCTTGAAATCGCCTAGTGCCTTAGTCATGTCTGACCATTCAAGGAGCACCTTCTCCCTATGTACGGGCCTCGGTGCTGGTTTAACCCTGAACTTAATTGGCTCCCTTCTAATTAGCATGTTCTCACTTGTTAGGTAACCATTTAGGTACTCGTTAATTCCCTCCCTAGCACCCCTCATGTTAGACACTATGCCGTAAGCGCCAGGCTTACCGTAAAGAATGACTACTTGGTCCGCGAGATAATCAAGGACTGCCAGGTCGTGGTCTATGACTATCACGTACCTACCCTCACCCGTGATATTCCTTATCGCCTCGGCAACCCTTAATCGCTCAACTATGTCCAGGTGGGTTGTTGGCTCGTCGAATATGTACGAATCGGCCTTCCTGAGTAATGCGGCGGCGATGGCTAGTCTCTGCAACTCACCACCGCTCAATTTATCAACCTCCCTATCGAGTAGGTGCTTTAGGTTTAATTCCTCCGCCACCTTATTGACTAAATCCTCACTACCGCCGATTTTCATTAGGACCTCCCTGACGGTACCTCTGACGTACATTGGTATTAACTCAATATACTGGGGTTTGTGAACAACCCTAACGCCGCCTCCGTAAAGCCTCGTTAGGTATGGCTGAAGCTCGGTACCCCTGAAGAACCTAATGATATCATTAACATCAACCTGTCCATTACTACATAGGTTCGGCTTCAACTCGCCCGAGAGTATCTTGGCTATCGTGGTCTTACCCATGGCATTCTGCCCAATTATACCGAGAACCCTGCCTGGCTTGGGCATTGGTAGCCTAAATAGCTTGAAACCACTGGGCCCATATTGGTGTACGCACTCCTCACCAAGCTCACTGGGCAGATTAACGATGGTTATCGCCTCGAAGGGGCATTTCCTAACGCATATGCCGCATGCTGTGCATAAGTCCGTGATGACAGGGTGGCCTAACTGCTCATCCATGTAAATGGCCCTCTTCCCACCCCTAACGATTGGGCAAAACCTAATACACTCCTGGCTGCACTTCTTGGGTTGGCATGAGTCCTTATCAACAACGGCAATTCGAATGGGCATTTTATTGAGAGTTAAAGCCGCTGAAATTAAACCTTAGTAGAGATGAGGAACAGAACTATGATGGTAAGATAGTGGACGTATGATTTCAACCTTTAATAGAGGTTTCGTTGGGTTATCAGCCAAACCCTGTTATTAAACTCAGGATTCCGCTGACTACGGCTAGTATACCCAGTGTTGTAGTTAATAGGGCTATGTGCTTACTCCTTGCGAACCTAAGTAAAACATCAATTAGCACTAGGCTGATTAACATAGCTACCACTACGGATGTGAACATCGTACCCGCACTGACGTTAGTCACTAGGGAGTGAAAGAGATGTTTTGTAAATAGAACCGGGACTATCGAGGCCCCTATGGCGGCTGGTATTAGGGATATGAACGATAACCTAAAGGAGTCCTCGGGATTAAGACCGAGTAGTAGCATTGCTGATACGGTCACGCCAGACCTACTTATGCCAGGAAGCGCCGCTATACCCTGCACCACCCCTATCAACACCAACTCCCACGTCCTTAATTCACTCAGTTTCTTCCTTGGCGCGTACCGCAACCTTGAGATGTGTATTAACACGGCATCACCGATTAGTATTAGGCCAAGTACTATCATAGGTAGACCAATTCCAATCCCCTTAATCGAGTCTGCCACAGTAAGGTAAAGCGGTACCCCAACCAACCCAGTTAGGACTGTTATGATGACTACGTACTTAAGCATCATATAATCATAAGCACTTCCTCTAAGCACCAGTGCCTTCAAAATGCCAAAAACCTCTCTCCTGAAATAAACTATCGCTGCCAAAACCGTGCCTATCTCAAGGAATAACCCGAGGGCGTAGGCTTGATTGAAGGTTAGGTGGAGTATATATATTGATGTTATCATTATCTGGGTCTTACTACTTATAGGTAACCACTCACTAATGCCTTGCACAATACCAAGGGCTAAGCCATTGATTATGTCCGTAAGGTTCACGAAAGTACTTCCAAACATGTCCATTAATTAAATATTACTCACCAACGATGAAATAGCTGCTAAGAGCGAGTCGTACTTATTAATGAAATCAATAATGAATATATCATAAATCTACAATCTACTTAGTTAATTTAACGGACCTGGCGCTCTTTCTACTTAATATTAAATAACCCGTGTGGGCATTAATCCAGGTCTGCGGCCTAACCTCGTTAGGTTCTGTCTTCCATTCCCTGACCATGACATCCACCATCCTCACATCCACATACCCACCATCCCTCAATGCACCTAATACCTTAAGCACCTGATTCACGGTAGGCACGTAAATAACCAAGGTCCCATCAGGCCTTAGGGCTTCTGTGGCGTTTGGTATTGCATTCCATGGATCACCCATGTCGAGGATTACAGCGTCCAGGTCACGCTCCATAAAGCCCTCATTAACAACATCACCAACCCTTAGCTCAACCCACTCGAGTAGACCAAGTAATTCCAGGTTTTTCCTGGCGATCCTTATGGCGTCCTCCCTCTTGTCATAACCATAAACCTTACCGTTAGGTCTAACGTAGTACGCCAAGAGTGCTGTCATGAACCCACTGCCAACACCCGCCTCGCCAACCCTACTACCCGGTCCTATTCCTGCGGTAACGATTATTTGGGCTGCATCCTTTGGGTAAATCACCTGGGTAATTCTCTCACCTCTCTCTAGGAGTATGTCGGTAATCATTGGCCTAAGCACCGTTAATTCATAGCCTAGGTTTGTCCTCACTACGGAGCCGTACTCAAGGCCTATTATTTCATCCGCGTTTACGACACCCCTGATAGTACTTATTTTAGAGCCCCTACTAACCCTAATCACGGATCTAACCCCATCGCCAACAATTAATACGAAGCTTCCCTCCTCGATACGCATTTATTCGTTGCTTAAAAACCGTCCTTATGAACCTTTTTTAGAGGAGTTCACGATACTTTCCAGGTAATTGAAGAAACTATCTATAGAACCATCAATTAAACCCCTACTCACCTTGTCATTCCAGTCATTAATTATCTTCCTAAACTCACTCTTTGCCCTCATTGACTCACCCACTGACGATATCTCAACCCTAAAACTTGCAAACCCACCCCTATTGATCCCTGGGCAATACCCAATCGCCTTATCATAAACCTCGAACTTCACGATACCGCCATCGAGCCAATAAATGAATGGGTAGTACCTACAGACGTTGGGTTTGACTAGGTGAACTGAACAAATGAGCTTATCGCCAACCCACTTATTAAATATGCAGGTTCCATCAAGTCTCTTCTTGAGAACTAGGTAATACTCACCATCCCTTAGCTTTATGACTGGTTCATCCCAATCCGCAGCCATGTCCTTGGGAAAGAGGGCTAGGAAATCCCTGGGTTTCATGCCTGTGAACTCGGCAATTCTAGCGACGTCAATGTGCGTCACGGGTATCCAATAACGTCTACAGCACTCACCACACAATGTGCAGGTGAACCTGACCCTCGGGAACATTGCGAGGATTCTATTCTGCGCCATACCGCACTATTGGGACTTTAAACCTAAAGCCTATCAAGCTATGACTGGGAAGGTTGTTGCGAGCCACCGCCCGAGCCTCCTCTAACCTCCTGTAGGTACTTGCTAATCTCGTCGCTCGATAACTTCCTAAATTGCCTAGTCTTTACATCGACGACACCAATCTCTAATCTATCGGGTTCTGGGGCTTCAAGAACGAGACTTAATGCCCTTATTGCCAGTTTAATGCAATCGTTAAGGCTTAGATCATACTTGTATTCCTTCTCTAGGAATTCCGTGATTCTGCTCGACTCGGCGCCCATGGCTACGGCGTAGAAGCCGAAGTAGATACCACCTGGGTCTGTCTGGAAGAGCCTGGGTCCATGCTTATCGACACCGCCGACAATCAGGGCTGCACCAAATGGCCTAACGCCGCCGTATTGCGTGTGCATCTGCTTCAGATCGCTTATTCTCTTCGTTAGTAATTCGATATCGATGGACTCATCATAGAGTAGCTTATGCGTTTGTGCCTCCTGTCTTGCGTACTCAATGAGTACCCTAGCATCTGAAAGCAGTCCTGAGGCTGCTATGCCCACGTGGTCATCAACCATGTATACCTTTTCAATGCTGTCTAGGTCGATGAGAGAGCTAACCTTCCTCTTCTCAGCCGCCAGGACAACGCCATCCACGCATTTAATACCGACAGTAGCCCAACCACGCTTCACAGCCTCTCCGGCATACCTAACCTGGTATAACTCGCCCTCGGGTGAGAATATTGTTATTGCCCGATCATACCCATAAATTTGCGGTGAAAACATACCTCTCATTCCTTGGTTTCTGCTGGGTTTATAAATCAAACCTTGCCCTGGTAATTACCTGAACTGGTTAGTAATCTTTTTAAGTTAGTAATCAATTCCGATATCGATATGGTATGAAGATTGCAATATCGGTTAGTGGTGGATACGTATCAGGCCCTGGGGAAGGTGATGAGGTGTGGATCGTGGACGTACACGATGATGGATCCTACGAAATTGTGGAGCGCTTTGAAAACCCGGCAAAGTACGCAACCCATGCTAGGGGGATCTACATGTTCAGAAGCATATTAGAGCGTAATGTAAACACTATTATATTGTCAGAGATTGGACCGCGAGGATTTCAGGTGGCTACTCGAAACGGCATTAAAATATATATTTTCAATGGAAAGGCTGAAGATGCGATCAAGGCATTCGTTGATGGTAAGCTTGCCGAGGCTGTAAGCCCAACACACGGTGAGCACCATGGGCACCACATGCATGGGCATTGGCACGAGTATGAGGAGGGCTTGGGCAATTATGATTTCCTCAAACCCTTCGTCTTTCAGGGCATGGTGATCGCAGACCTAGGCTGTGGATCTGGCTATTACTGTAAATTCTTTAGGGAATATGCATCGAAGCTATATTGCGTGGATATTGATAGTGAAGCACTCGATATTGTCCGGAGAGAGTTGGGTGGTTATGGTAATGTGATTGTTCTCAATGAGGATATTACGAGAACCACAATACCCAATAGTAGTGTTGATCTAGTCTTCATGTCTAATGTTTTCCATGATATTGATGATAAGGAGCTGGTAGTTAAGGAGGTAGGCAGAATTTTGAAGCCCGGAGGTAAATTATTAATCATAGAGTTTAAGAAGGATGTGTTGTTTGGTCCGCCTTTCAAGTTAAGCCCTGAGGAGGTTGAGGAGTACTTCACTAGGGAGGGCTTTGTGAAGGAGCAGTTTCTTGAGGTTTCTCCATACCATTATATGCTCGTATTTAAAAAGGCACCTTAGGGTGCATTCTTAGCATATTTTGCTATGGTTTAAATATAGGAATCTATAGAAATATTTTGATCAACAATGGCGAGAAGACCTCCTTGGATAACCAATTACCTGGATATCATGGATAGGTTAAGGCTTGTATTGTATAAGTTCGAGATTGGTGATATTGATTTTGATTTATTCATTGATGAAATAAACAAAGCCCTAGTTAATTGTGGGTATGATCCCGTTAAGGTGCTTGTTTCTGATACGATGACTGAACTGTTTGGTGCATACTCCGTGTATATGCCCTATAAATTTGCCTCGCGTATATACGTATCCACAGAACTTATGGCGAAGCCCAGGACGTTACTTGGTAGGGTTGTTATGCACGAGGTTTTTCACCACGTGCTCTATCAAAGGCCACCAACACCCCTCTTTAGGCTGGCGCCAAAGAGAAACGAACTGCTGTTCTTCATAACCCTACCCCTAATAATCCTGGCAGTATTTATTGCATTTTCCAATAGTTTCTTACCATACGCAGTGCTGGCATCGTCGGCTTCCATGGTGGTGATAACCGCATTACTAATTAGGGCGCTAAATAGTCACGAGTTAATAGCCACAGCCCTCGTGGTGTACCTAGTGACTGGGAGGTGGGTTAAGGATTGGACGTACTATCAAGATGATAATGCGTTAATGAACCTCAGATGGAGTGATAATGTTAAGCCTAGGGAGATTACTATAATGTAAAGGGTTAAAAGGTGATTAGTATACCCTGCTTAATCGAATGATAAAGGCCATACTTCTCGATGTAGATGGTACATTAACAAGGGATAGGAGTACGGAAGCCCTTGATCCAGAAGCCATAGAGGCTATTCAGGAGACTGTGGGTAAGTACGTGATTGGGCTTGTTACAGGGAATGCCTTAATCGTCACACAAGCCCTTGCCCGCTATATAGGTCTTCCCAGGGGTTCTCCGTTGATTGCAGAGAATGGGTGCATCTTGGAGTATGGGGGTGAGCAGTATGAATTATGTGAGGACTTGGGCTTGAGGGAGGTTGCGTTAAGGCTTATTAAGATAATACCTGGTCTAAAGCCCACTTATCAATTTAATTATAGGAGGTTTGACATAACCCTGTGGGCGCCCAGGGATCCGCGGGAATTGGTGAGTATTGTTAATGAGGAATTGAGAAAAATAGGTTTAGCAGGTAAGGTGAGGGTTTCTCACAGCGGTTATGCGCTTCATCTACAACCACCGTCATCCAGCAAAGCCATTGCTGTTAAGAGGCTTTGTGAGGTAATGAGTATACCCTGCAGTGAAGTTGCCTATGTTGGTGATAGTGATACTGATGTTGATGTGATGGATGTTGTTGGTTATGGCGTTGCAGTTTCTAACGCAGTTGATGAATTGAGGAGAAGGGCTAGGATAGTTTTGCCAAGGCCTAGTGGTAGGGGTGTGGCCTATTTCCTTAAGTATTATCTACCCAAGATTTCCCCTAAAGAGCATCAATAGGTAGTTATACGTATTCTCGACATTGAAATTATTTCTCACAAAGTCCCTAAAGTCATCATACTTCCTGAAAAAGCCATTATCTACGTTTTTTGAAGCATCATGCCATAATGACCTACCCAGACCCACGTTACCTGACATCTCGATACTCAGCGGCACATCTAGGGCTAATGCTGCTATTGCGCAATCAACCGTTGGTTCGCATGTTAGTAATAGGTTCCTCATCTCATCCCTATTGAATGCGTTAATGAGGTATTGAATTAGTGATTGTGATTGGGCTATGACTAAGTCCACCGTCCTCCTAAGTAGGGCTAGGGAAACTCTATGCACTAACGGGTCACTTATATCTGGCGGTGGACTCCACCTACTTATGAGTGCTGGATCATCCATTATCCTCATGAGTGCCACTTCCCGTAGTATCATTATCGCTGCTTCATCCCCGCCCAGTTTCAATAATTTACCTGGTATTATTGATATTGCGTTCACATCATCAATCCTCATATACTTTACAGGCCACTCCTCATGGCTTACCTTATCCATGCCCACCAACTCCCTTACCTTATTGTGATCGTCTGTTATGTAAATCAATACATCAGTATCGGGTATTTCTAGCTCTTTCATTGCCCATTTAATGGTGGTCTCTATATTATTCAATTCCTCATTAGGGACACCTATCAATTGTATTATCTCCACATTAACCCCAGTACTATAGGTTATATTGCCATTAAAAATAATTTAGTTGATTGATGTGGCGGTACTTCATCGATACTAACCCTAATCAAAATCTCACTTGGTGGTAAAAGTTTTTAAAGGAAGTGCCTCCCTGCATTCATTAATGGTATTACCAAGGTACGATGTTGTACTAACGACAGATCGTTCAATGATGAGTAATTATCACGGTAAGGAATTCCTAGGCTTCGTAACAACGGGCCCCATCTTCATTACAGTGGGTCCCTTTAGTAAGTTGGGTGAGTGGATTCACGAATACATCGCCGCACCTAAAATGAAGGTTGATAAGTACGGTAGACCCTACCAAGCGCCTTATGGTATGAGGAAGATTGAGGCGGCGCTTATTGATGCTGGAATCAATGCCGCAATCATAGATCCCGACCATGTGCATAAGTATATACCAAACGCAAGGGTGCTCATGCTCAGCCACCATGATTACTTCGGACTTAATCCACCATCCTCAACATGGTCAGCCATAGTTGGTAAGGAGCCGTTGAACGCGTACTTATTTAGGAAGTTCATGGTGAGGATAAGGCCCTATATCATGGAGGCTAAGGAAAGGAATGGTTTAAAAGTCGTTGTCGGCGGCCCCTCGGCTTGGCAATGGCTCTATCTACCGGAGCTCATGAGTTTCTTTGGAATAGATGTTGTGTTTGATGGTGAGGGTGAGAGACTCGTTGTTAATCTAGTTAAGAGAATCCTGGATAATGAACCCGTACCCAGATATGTTTATGTTGGCCCCAATGATGCACCAAGCATAGATGAAATACCCACTATCAAGTACCCTGCTGTAAACGGTTTTGTGGAGATTGGTAGAGGTTGCCCGAGAGGCTGCGCATTTTGTCCAGTGACGTTAAGGCCCCTCAGGTGGTACCCGTTGGATAAGATTGAGGAGGAGTTGAAGTTACATGTTAAGCACGGCATCGTACACGGCCTCATACACTCCGATGATGTGCCACTATATGGTTCAGTGGGTGTTGAGCTTAACCCTGACAAGCTCATAAAGCTTCACCAACTCGTTAAGAAGTACTACCTAACAATGGCATGGAGCCACACAACGCTAGGCTCCATTTTAGCTGCCGAGAAGAAGTACAATAGACTTGCGACAAAGATTGCGGAGATAATAGAGGATGAGCACCAGGATTGGTGGGGCGCCCAGGTGGGTCTAGAGACCGGCTCGAGGAGGCTGGCCAAGGCTATAATGCCTGGCAAGGCTGCTCCGTTTAAGATTGAGGATTGGTGGGACGTGGTTGAGGAATCCCTGGCCATTATGCATGAGATAAAGCTTATACCGGCGTTGACAGCCATAGTCGGCCTTCCTGGCGAGACACCCGACGACGTTATGGAGACTATAGAGCTCCTTGATAGGATAAGGCCGTATAGGAGCTTGGTGGTTCCCATGTTCTACGTACCGATGAACCACATAAGGGCTGAGAAGGATGGTTGGATAATAAAGTACAACCTAATGCCCGAGCACATAGAGCTCCTAAAGAAAATGTTTGAACACAGCATTTACTGGGCTAAGGACATTGTGAACCACTTCTACCTAAAGGGTCCGCAATACTGGCCCGTTAGGGTTGCGGTCAACTACTTCATAAACTATGTGGAGAAGAAGGTCAGGGCGCTCTATGATAGGTTGGATCAAATAGCCGCTGAAATCACGAACAAGAGGCTCGTAAGTAAGGTTGAGGCGCCCAAACTAATCGAGCTTTTCAATTCATCGGAGGAGTAAGGGATAAAGGTTCACTAACTTATTTTGTTCTCATTAATTCCTGCATCTTCACTAATTCATGCCTTGTAAATACGGTCCTTGCATCAATTGAGTTAAGGTTCTTGTAAGCCTCAAAGTTCTCCCACGGGTATATTATGTAAACCCACCTCGTCCATTTATAGGCGTAGTAGTCGGGTACATACCTACTGGAGAGGGCCTTGTAATCAAGAACCGCAGTCCTAACATTCCTGGCGCCAAGCCTGTATAACTCATCCCTAGCGGTCATTAAGGTCATACCTGTATCGCTCACATCATCTATTAAGAGCACATCGTGTCCATTAATACTGAGGGATGGTCTATGCTTAATTACTACCTGGCCCTCGGCTTTACCAAAGCCCCAGTGCGTCAATTGCATTAGGTCAACCGGTACGTTGAGTATGTCCGAGATTAGGGATGCCAGGATAACACCGCCCTTTGATATTCCTATTACGACGCTTGGCTGATAATCACTCACCAGGATATCTTGAGCAAGCTTGAGGATTCCGTTTTCAATATCCTCCCATCTATACCGATGGTAATCCGCCATTATGAATCGTAGTAAGGGTGGCTTTATAAACCAATTGTTTTATGAACTTTAATAAGAATAGGCAATAGCTGAAGTTCTCGTTCAGTAATCAAGAAGGTTTTTAGTACATGCCTAGTTGTTATTTCTAACTATGGTTAATAAGTACGTAGTCCTTATGTACCTCGGTGCTATATTAATCGTAGTATCACCCATACTAATGTACTATGCGCACCAGGTATCATCAGTATCCTATAATAACGTAAACGCCACCACATGCCTAACAGTACTGCAGGGTAATTAATGCGTCATTAAGTGGTAATGAGGTTAATGATTTAGTTAATCATTTAGAGAGAGTCCTTTTGGTATCTATTGAGGTACGTATATATTACATGAATGGGTCAAGCGTGACCTATGGGAGTTTTATTCCAATAGGTCCAACAAGCGTATTCATAACACCAGCGGTATCCGGGAGTATTGAGGTTTTCGGTAGATCAGCATGTGCATATGCGGATCAGAACTACATTATCTATGTTTTCACTGGCCAAGCTTACCAACCACTTTACATCTTTGGTGTTGGAGTAACCCTGCTAATCCTGGGTTTAGTGCTGATAATACTTAGTGATTACCTTAAGGATAGATTGGGAGTTTAGGATTTAATTTTAATTTCATGATTCTACATGTTAATAATCATTGATTCCCATTGTAAGTGCACCTAATGGTTAGGTTTATATAGATGCCTCCATACTCTGTATTAATGTTAATGGAGTTGCCCCTTCAGATTGGCGCGATAATATTGGCGACCGTGTTAGCGATAATATTATTGATAATAATTATAGCAATCCTAGCATACTCAATAAGGATTGTGCCTGAATACCAAAGGATTGTTAAGTTGAGACTTGGTAAGTTTAAGGGTATTTATGGCCCTGGTATTGTCTTCATTATTCCGGTAATCGATAGGCCAATAACGATAGACCTTAGGGTCCTATCCATAGATTTGTCGAGCCAGAGAGCTTTGACTAAGGATAATGTTGAGGTTACAGTTGATGCCGCTGTTTACATGAGAGTGATAGACGCGTCAAAGGCGGTACTTTCCGTGACAGATTATAGAAGTGCTACTGTAACCCTAGGAGCGGCCGTTTTAAGGGATGTCATAGGCATGGTTGACCTAGATACACTCCTAACGCAGAGGGAGGAGGTGGCTAAGAAGATTGCCTCAATAATCGATGAGCATGTTAGCCCATGGGGTGTCAAGGTCACAGCCGTGGCTATTAAGGATATAAAGTTGCCGGACACCCTGGTCAGGGCAATGGCTGCTCAGGCGGAGGCTGAGAGGATGAGGAGGGCTAAGGTCATCCTTGCCCAGGCGGATTATGAAGCTTCACAAATGTACCTTAAGGCTGCTGAGACCTATGCCAAGAATGCGATATCGTTATCCCTCAGGCAACTGGATACGTTGTTGGAGGTTGCCAAGGAGCATAATTTAATACTCGTAGTACCAAGCTCCCTGGAGGTTACTTCCCTATCAGCGTTGGCAGCCTCCGTATTTAAGCGCTCACAGGAAGGTTCAGGGACAAGTACCCAGTAGGGTTTAATATGGTTATGAAGT
Source organism: Vulcanisaeta sp. EB80 (assembly GCF_002078205.2). NCBI lineage: Archaea > Thermoproteati > Thermoproteota > Thermoprotei > Thermoproteales > Thermoproteaceae > Vulcanisaeta > Vulcanisaeta sp. EB80. The sequence goes on along the minus strand of NZ_LCWN02000003.1, from coordinate 39,256 downwards.
TGGTGCGAACCATCATAATCGCATTAATAATTATCTTATCCCTATCCCTGATGACTCGTGCATCGGTTAGTGGCAGTAATTACGTTATTCATGAGGTATATGTTTTCAGCCTAAATGGCGAGATTACGGATACGACGTACACGGAACTTGAGAATGCACTGCAACTTGCCGAGTCAACACCAAACTCCGCCCTCCTAGTACTACTTAAAACGCCAGGTGGTGAGCTTGAGGCGGCGCTAAACATTGTTTCGGCAATCGAGAATTCGAGCATACCAGTCATAGGCTTTGTATACCCCACGGGTTCCTACGCGTGGTCTGCGGGTACCCTCGTGCTTTTATCGACTACGATAGCCGCCATGGCGCCGAGCACCGTGATAGGGTCCTGCCAACCCGTGGAGATAAACCCAATAACCGGGCAGGAGATCTTCATAAACGAAAGCAAGATCCTAAACGCGATCAGTCAGTACTTCGTTGAGGTTGCGGAATTTAGGGGTAGAAATGCAACGTTTGCCCATGACTGTGTTTTCTACAACACGAACTTGGGGCCGCACGAGGCGCTTAGGTATGGTGTCATAAACTTCATAGCTAACGACATACCGTCATTACTGAGTGAGATAAATGGGAGCACAATAAATGGTGTAACGTATTATGTAGTGGATCCTGTGATTACGTATTACCAACCAGGCATTGGTTTCCAGGTATATGAGACTTTGGCAAACTCCGTAATACAGAACCTACTGAGCGGGCTTGGGCTTCTGTTAGCTATAATAGGCTTCGCAACGAGGCATTACTACCTAGCTGGTGTCGGCGTATTACTACTCCTGATACCATTACTTATTGGGCTACCAATTAATTGGTTAGGCCTAGCCCTATTAATAATTGGTTTGGCAGCCATTGCAATAGATGTGCATGCGGGCTTCACAACGCATGCGGCTTTGTTCATAGCAGGGATTATTCTAACGGCGCTAGGCATAGTCCTTCTTCAGCCAACCTATACGGCTCCATCATGGTTAATAGCAGCTAATCAGGTTGAGGCAAGGATAGTGCTATATACACTGGTTGCCTTTGCTGGTGGTTTTGGTGGATTCATAGCGGCAAAGGTTATAAGCATAATAAGAACCAGGCCCTTATCCGAGAGGCTTTATTGGCCCATTAACGACGTGGGGGTTGCCGTTGACGACATTAATAAGGATGACATTGGTTATGTAAAGGTCAGGGGTGAGTACTGGAAGGCAAGGGCTCTTGATAATGTCAAGAGGGGGTCCAAGGTCTTCATAGTTGGTGTTGAAGGCGATGTACTTGTTGTGAAGCCCCTGAGCTAGTCCTGGAATATTTTCAGGGGTGTTTAACTTATCTAATGGCTTTACTCAATGGGTTAGTTACGTTTATTAATTCAATGCGTAACCCTTTGCCAGTAATGCCTGTTGAGTATCAGGTAAGGCCTAGGCTTGGCGTGAGATTTTCGTTACCGGTTCATTTAATACTCTTTATTGGTTTTCTATTGATATCGCCATTGTTATTATTCGTATTCTTAGTCCTGGTTAGTATAGGTGTAAACCCATTACTTGCATTAACATTAACCCTTGGCTCCTTACTCACTAGTTATATTAATGTCACAATTGTTGAAATAACGTATTACACACCATTTGCGCCGTTTGGCGATTTCATGAAGCTATTTCCGATACCAATAGTCATGCAGAGGGTTGATAAGTTATTCATAGAATTGAATGTTGGTGGTGCAATAATACCAGTAGCCGTGTCGATATACCTAATACTGACTTACTTAATTAATAATACCGCCGTAATGGCGCTCTTCATCATATCACTAATCATCTCATCATTCATCAATTGGCTTGATTCAAGGGTAATACCTGGTATTGGAGTTGCCCTGCCAACAGCGCTACCGGTACTGCTAACCTTAACATTCACGTTGATAGCCACAATACTATTTCACGCAAACCCATTAGGTTTCTCGTATAGCCTAGGGTCATTATCTACATTGATCGGTGCCGACTTACTAAATATAGGGAGGGTTGTACGATCAATGAGGGGTTATGTGGCAATTGGAGGTGCAGGTGTATTCGATGGCATATACATTACAGGTCTTGCATCACTAGTGCTTGCATCGCTCTATAGGGTTTTCATTTAGGAATAGTTTTTAACCCAAGGTATTAACCTGGCATTGTGATGAATTACAGGTCTCCGGAGCATGGTGAAGAAACCTTGCGAGCTGATTCTAATTTCTTCGGATAAAACCATTGAATTGCGGACCCCAGGGCTAAGGAGGTGTTAAAACATTGGCGGGCTGTCCAGGCGTATCCAACCAGGTTGGATAACCTAATTTTGTCCCTGTTATGTTCCAAGCGAACCATTGGCTTGGGTTTCCAGGTGGGTACGTCACTATCATTACCAGGTAATAGCTACCTGTTGATTGCGCATTTAAGTTCATTATTACATTGTAAGTCACTGAATTTGTTAGGGTACACCAAATCCAGCCACCATTGTAGCAAGCTGATCCCTGTTGATATTGGTAGTGTATCCATGCCATGTCGAAGGTGCAATTATTAGGTGCCGGTAGTGGGTTGTAGGGTGGGTTTGGATTCGGTATCTGGGTTAATAAGTGCTGTCCCTGGCACACCACGTTTAGCCATCCAGGATTACCCTGGCTCAGTACATATAGCGAGAAGTACTGCGGTACTCTTATGAAGCTTGTCCCTTGTAGGAACGTTATTGTTAATTCAATAGCCGTACTATTAACACTTGTTATTTCTATTTGCGGCCAGTAACCGCCATAGACAGACGTTGTTATTGGACCCCCCGGTGGTGATGGGCATATTGTTTCCCAGCCATTACCAGGAGAAATAAAACCGTACATCGCTTCACAACCCCAAGCCCCAATGCCCAGGTCTTTCGTTATATACGCATTGGTGCCTGTCAGTGGGCCAACAACGTAGTTAGGATCCACGCTCAGTAGGTAATACCCATTACCGAGACTTACAATGACGCCGCTATATTGTTTTTGTCCCTGGGCTGTCGTTACCACAGCATCTACCCAATGCCAGAGGTAATTAGCCACTGGATTTGTTAGGGTTGCTTGGTCACCGGCATCTATCTGTACTGGGTCTAATAGAACTGGGCCAACGTTTGTCAATAGCAGTTCTGGTTCTGAGGAGTTGGTCATATAAAGCTGCGTGGTTTTATTAATCCAGGTAAAACCCTCAGGCGTTATTGCGCCTATTATGGTGATGGAACCCTTCGTACTAAGCAACTCATTACCCTGAATTATCAAGCCACTGTACATGGCTGACTCCACACCAACCTCTTTGACGTGATTCGCAGTTACACTACCTAGTGTCGTTACCATAGATAGTGCGGTTATGCCAATAAGTATGCCAATAACCATTGTAATTAGCACAAGGACTCCAGCCACTATAGTCGATAGTGAACCTGCATTGGTCTTCATCAGTAATTCTAACCCAAAATAATTAATAAGGCACTACCATGGCACTGGATGGATTAATTCAGCCCAAAAATTGGTGTTGCTGCCTATTCGTAAGGAGGTATTGCACGGATTAATAATGAAGCATTAATGCATAATAGATAGACCGCTCATGTCCTCGCTAAAGCTTTCACTGAGCCGTACCTCTCTGTGTTTGCTGGGTTAATAATCGCTTGAGTATTGGGCTTGTTATTGAGTAGGTCACCTTATCCTCCAATTCCCTAGGCACTAAATAACCTGGTGACTTAACGACCCTTCCATCCACAGCTATGTGCCCGTGAACTATTAATTGCCTGGCCTCATAAATTGTCTTAGCAAGGCCTCTCCTATAGACTATGGTCTGCAGTCTCCTGTCCAGTATTGCCCTTACGTCTAGTGACAGCACGGCATCCAGCGGTATGTCCTGCTCCGGCAGGAACCCCGCCTTAAAGAGCCTTGCCTTAAATGCCGCCTCGAGTACGGCCCTTTGTTCCGGAGGCATCGAGAGAAGCGACCTGGCTCTATGCTTTATTTCCCTAAGCATTGCCTTGGCAATCCATAGCTCCCTCTTGTTCCTCAACCCATATTCACCAATTAGCCTAAGCTCCTCCTCAAGCAACTGCCTATTCCATAGCCTCCTGGGCTTACCACCAAGGTACTTCTTTCTAGATTTCTTCGGATCTCCCATCCAGGTTGTAGAGGTATGTAACCCTTTTTAAATTTGTACCTTGCAGTTAATGGGTTGTAATGCAGGCAATACTTGTGAGAGGATTAAGGAGGAGCTTTGGAGATAAGGAGGTGCTAAGGGGCATCGATTTGGAGATTGATTACGGCAAGATAGCCGCACTACTCGGTCCAAATGGTGCAGGAAAGACGACACTGATTAGGATATTAACCACGGAGCTCATGCCACATGGTGGTGAAGCCTACGTTGTGGGTTATGACGTAGTTAGGCAGGCAGGTGAGGTTAGGCGTAGAATAGCAGTAATACCTCAGGATGCGAGGCCTATAACTTACATGACGCCTTACGAGTTCGTATACTCATACCTACTCCTGAGAGGTTTGCCTAGGATTGATGCTAGGAGGGCTGTTAGAGACTCGCTGGAGGAGCTAGGTCTTTGGGATGTTAGGAAAACGCCCATTTATCAACTATCGGGTGGCATGATGAGGAGGGTCTTGGTTGCGGCTGTCCTAGCCTCAAATGCCGAGGTCATATTTCTAGATGAGCCAACAGTCGGTCTCGACGCGGTCTCCAGGCGGGTTGTGTGGAATTCGCTTAGGCGCTATAGTAGTAGTGGGGCCACGATATTCCTAACCACGCACTACATAGATGAGGCTGAGTTGATATCTGACGTGGTCTTCCTAATCGATAATGGCCTGATAGTGGCTAGGGGAAGTCCTAGGGGGCTTGTTGAGAGCTTACCTGGTAAATACGTTGTTGAGTACCCAGCAACAATCAATAGTGACTCATGCATTAGGGTTGGTGATTCATGCCTTGCCTTCGTTGAATCACTCAATGAGATTCGTGAAGGAGCCCTTAGGGTTTCGCCAAAGTCCCTTGAGCATTATGTACTTATTACGATAAGGTCCTGGGGTGAGGGGCGTGAAGAGGGTTAGGGGTGGTCTAAGGCATCAATTAAGGGCTATATTGGTTCTGGCTTGGTTAAATGGTCTATTACCGATCATGAGGTCACCGCTTTGGACAATATCAACACTTGCAATGCCGATCTCCCTTCTCGTTTTATTAACCGTCTTATATAGAGGTATCGGCTTAGTGATGGGTATTGTAGGTGGTTTAGTGTGGTCCATGCTCTCGAGTGGTACTGCATTAATTGGTGACGCAGCCTACTATAGGTTGGAGCTTAAGTTTCAGCAAATGATAGTGGCCACCCCAACAAACCCGCTGGCTTACACGGTAGGACTGGCATTGAGTGAGGTTGTATTTACATTACCAGGTATTGTTCTATTTGCTGTATTATTTACGGTTGTCACACCTGTTGATCAATGGGAGGCCCTTAGAATTGCATTATCCCTGGTGCTCCTATGGTATTCCGTGTCTGCGCTTGCCTTTTACTCATCAACGTTATTTACCTACATAAGGTATATCTGGGCCATCGCAAGCCTGTTAACGCTGGTTTTGGGAATCCTACCGCCTGTTTACTATCCAGCCATTTATTTAGGTCGCATGTGGTGGTTGGCGTATCTTGTGCCAACCTCGTCAAGTGCCTTAATAATACAGGATGCGGTTGGTGTGGTGCATTACTCACCGCTGCAGGTGAACCTGGCCTACTTGTCTGAGGTTACCTGGTGCTTGTTAGGCACAGTTTTGGTAATGAGAGTCGCTAGGTGGAGGAGTTCATGAGTGTTGCTTGAAAGGATTATAAACTTCCCAATCTATAACTTTATCATTATGAGTAAGAGGAACTATGTGATTGCTAGGTATGAGAAGGAGGGCTACGTCTTCGAGATACTGGTTGACCCAGATGCCGCACTGGAGATGAGGCTTGGTAAACCCATTGGTATTGATAAGGTGTTGATAACAGACACGATATATAAGGACGCGAGGAAGGGTCTCAGGGCCAGTGAGGAATCATTGATGAGGGTTTTTAAGACAACTGATCCCAGGAAGGTTGCGGAGTTCATAGTTAAGAATGGCGAGTTACCATTAACAGCTGATCAGAGGAGAAGGCTCATTGAGCAGAAGAGGAAGCAGATAATTGATTGGATAAGTAGGAACTGCATTGACACCAGGACAAAGACTCCAGTGCCACCCCAGAGGGTTGAGGCCGCAATGCAGCAGGTGGATGTGGCAATAGACCCGTTCAAACCCGTTGAGGAGCAGGTTAATGCGATTATAAAGGCTTTACAGAGGGTTTTGCCCCTAAAGGTTGCCGTTAGCGTGCTCGAGATTAGGGCGCCCGCTGAGCATGCCCATAAGGTTAGGAGCAACCTAGCCAGGATGGGTAGGGTAGTTAAGGAGAGATTTGAGGGTGATGGGTCGCTGGTGATGCAGTTAGAGGTTCCTGCTGGGCTTCAGGATACCGTTATTGCTAAGGTGAATGAGTTAACGCACGGTTCTGGCGATGTTAAGATAATCTCGACTTCGTAATACCACCGGGATTAAAAGTTAAATCTAGGAGTCAAACTGTACTCGTGATGCCCCTTTACGTGAGTGATAGGCAGATAGTACTTCCGGGAGATGCAATAGCTACTAGGGATTACAACGTAGGTGGTAGTATTTATTGGGATGGTGATGTTGCGTACTCAGCCGTAGTCGGGCTAATAAACGTCAAGGGTGAAAGGGATGTTGAGGTCATACCGTTAAGCGGGATTTACAAGCCCAGGATTGGTGATGTTGTGATTGGGTACATCATTGATATAGGACTGACGGGTTGGATCGTGGATATAAACTCCCCGTACCAAGCATACCTACCCGTTCAAGAGGCTACGCTTAAGCCCATAGACCTAACGTCGGTCGACCTAAAGAGCCTTTTGAATATTGGTGATGTGGTTTTGGCGAGGATAATAGACTTCAACCTCACGAAGGATACGCCAGTCACGCTAACACTCAAGGAGGCTAGGCTCGGTAGGATTGAGGGCGGCACCTTGGTTGAGATAGACGCCAGCAAGGTAGCTAGGGTTATTGGTAGGAGGGGTTCCATGGTTGGCATTTTCAGTGAGGAGTTGAATTGCGATGTGACGGTGGGGCAGAATGGGAGGATATGGGTTAGGTGTAAGGATCCCGCTGACGAGTCCTTCACGGCAAGGATGATAAAGTTCATAGAGGCAGAGAGCCATACCAGTGGGTTGACGGATAGGGTTAGGTCAATAGTGTCTCAGTACAGGGCTAATAAGAAGATTTCAGTGCCTTCTATCAGTCCTCATTGATCACCCATTTTTTCTTAACTTTAGCAAGTTCTTCATCCCTAATGCGCCTCCTTGCTTCACCCTCCATGAATAACTTCCTCTCATAATCATTACTAGGCACGTACTCAGGAACAGGCGCTGGTTTACCCGTATTGTCGACATGGACGTACGTGTAGTATGCCGTACACACATGTCTAGCCTGCCCATAGGCGCCCTCGGCAATAACGTCCAGCAGGATCTCCATTGAGGATTTACCAACATATGATATTCCAGCCCTGACCGTGACTATATCCCCAACCCTTATTGGTGCATAGAATGCGGTTTCATCGACTGAACCGGTCACAGTTACGCCACCTGAGTATCTCGCGGCTAACAATCCAGCTATTTCATCAAGCCATGCCAATAATCTACCTGCGGATACAAGGTTTCCCACGAAGGCATCTGAAGGTGTTGCCCAACGGCTTGATTCAGCACGCCACCTAAGGCCGATTGTGGGGTCTGTAACGTCAAACCTCCTCGTCTTCCTATCCTCGATCTTCCTTTTCCTATCCTCATACCTAGCCTTAGCCTCCTCAAATATCTCCTTCTCATTGGTGTCGGGTTCGAGCCTATTATTAATGGGTCTTGGAACGCCATACTCGTCAACAGCCACGTAGGATGCCGTCGTTATGGTAACCAATGCCTGTCTACCACCTGGAGATTCCTTCCAAGCCTCTATCCTAACCTCCATCGATGAAGTCCCTACATACTCAACCCTAGCCTTAAGTGTTACGAACTCACCAAGTCTGACCGGCCTTATGAAGAAGTGCCTATCGAGGAATGCCAATACTGCAGGCCCCCTTGAGAATCGTGTAGCCGCCACCGTGCCTATGTTCGCCATCCACTCAAGCATCCTACCACCGAACAAGTTACCTAGTGGGTTAATATCGAAGGGTTCTACCGCCTCCACTAACATTACCTCGGTATCCTTAATCTTAACCATATACGGATGATTTAATGACTTAGCTTTAAAGGTAATGCTATGGTGGGTAATGAATAAAATATCACCTTATAGTATTGATGCGTGGCAAGGGCACTCTTTATCGGTAGGTTCCAGCCACTGCATAGGGGTCATGAGGAGGTCATTAAGTGGTTGTTGGGTAGACATGAGGAGGTTGTGGTGGCCATTGGCTCAGCTAATGAATCATTCACACCGAGGAACCCATTCACCGTTGGTGAGAGGATTGAGATGCTTTACTCAATGCTTAAGGAACTAAATTTACTGAATAAAGTCGTGTACTGTGCCGTACCCGACACCAAGGGAGACTCTGCCCTATGGTATGCCTATGTACGTGAACAATGTCCCTCATTCGATGTGGCTTATACGAACGATGAATTTACGAGGCTTTGCCTGGAGTTTGGTGGGGTTAAGGTACTAAATACACCACTTTTCAACAAGGAGGTTTATAGCGGTACCAGGATTAGGGAGTTGATGGCCAGTGGCGATAAATCGTGGCAAAGCCTAGTCGCCACTGGCGTATTACCTGTATTGAGCAGGATAAATGCTGAAGAGAGAATTAGGTCAATACTAGGAATCAGAAAATAAATTTATAGGGGTTAACTAATCGCCATACGTGGGCGAGGAATTCTTTGAGGAAGGTGGTGAGGAAGCACCAGCCAATGTTCCCGCACAAACTGAGGAAGGCGAGGCAGGCGGCGAAGTTACCGGCAGGAAGATGTATATGTGCCTCAAGTGCGGTAGGGTATTTTCACTTGAGGACATGATAACACCAGGCGTCCATTGCCCATACTGCGGATACAGGATAATAATTAAGATAAGGTCCTTCCAAACAAAGAGAATCGCGCATATTGAATGATGCCCTCTAAAGGAAATCGAGATATCATTTAATTAACCGTAAGCGGTGAAGCAATTTTGGTTAGGATGTACCTAATAATTTCAATACTAAGTCGTTTTATCAGTATTGATTTTAACTGCGTGGCATTCGCTATAAACCAAATCTTTCCTTCACAGCATCTATTACGTACAATGCCTCCTCGTAATACCGTCCAGGTGTTGTTGATGATTCCTTATCCATGTACTCACTATATTTATTCAGCATTTCTGGATTCGTGAGTTGAATAATAGCTAGGAACCAGGTTTTGACGGTATTCCAAACATTGTAGCCACCACCGCCTGTCAGTACAAGCTTTCCATTTGAGTATTTATGAGCCACCTCATGTGCCGTATTAAGCACCTTAATGTATGATGCAGTGGTTAAGTTAAGTATCCCTAACTCATCATCTACATGGGCATCCACACCGAATTGAATAACTAGGAATTCAGGTGAGTATCTCTCAAGCATGGGCTTTATGATCTCATCAATAACTATTGAGTATATATCATCTCCCGTGCGTGGAGGTAATGGTATGTTCACCTTAAGCCCCTTACCCTGCCCAACCCCATCCTCATCAATCCAACCAGTCCCTGGGTAAAAGCGTCCATCATAACCATGGGTAGATATGAGCAGGACATCCTCATTGTTGAAAACCTCCTGGGTGCCATCGGCGTGGTGAACATCAACGTCGAGAATCGCCACACGCCTAACCCCATGACTCCTGAGCCATCTAACTGCAATGGCTATATCGTTGTATACACAGAAGCCCGCAGCCTCGTTGGGCTTTGCATGGTGAAAACCGCCACCTGGATTAAAGCCATGTACGTACTTACCCTCATTGACAAGCTTAGTAACTAATAATGTACCACCAACCCTAATCGCTGCAGCCTCATGAACACCCTTAAAGGCTGGTGTATCGCCGTAGTCCAGGTACCCTAAACCTGTCTCGCTAGCTCTCTTTACATACTCTATATAATCCCTTGTGTGAACGAGCATTAATTCCTCATCTGATGCAGGTTCGGGTTCTACAATGTCTACGTAAGTGTTCAGTAAATCATGTTCCTTAATAAGTTCAATCAGTCTCTGTTCCCTATACGGCTTAAAGGGATGCCATGCGCCGAAATTGTAGTTCAGGTATTTATCCGAATATGAGAGCACAATTCTCTCCATAATTAAATCATATACCAATATAGAGTAATAATTAAATGTTTCTCTGAGGAGTTGGTCAGAGTTATTATTGAAGACGGACTTCTAGAATCTCTACGTTGAAATAATGCTCAATCAAATTATTATCTATCAGGGAGTTTAGGAGGAATTGGTTTTTCTCGTTAGCCCTAATTATCAATTTATTACCATCAACACCAATGAGAAAACCGTGGAGTCTAAGTATATAGGCTATGCTATTAATGTCGCCATCAACCCTAATAACCAACTCAAGGGGTTTAATCTCCTCATACTTCACGTTATAATCCCTAATCAATTGAATAATCCTCTGGGTAATTTCATACAGCCCTGACTCCCGGGGTATCGTCATCACTATTGTTGGGTAGCCCTCATGAGCAAAATGACCTAGGAAATCAGTCGGACTTAGTTCAGCGGTTTCATAACCATTAATACTTATAGGCCTTGGTGTCATTATGGACCATTCAGAGGATGCCGTTAGCATTATTATCAATTCAGGCTTTACTTCATTTATTAAGCCATGGAGCTTTAATGAATACTTGCTCCTGAGGGTCAACGCATCGTACCTGGTGGGAATTCCATCATCATCGAGGAGGTAGAATGATTCCTTGCCACGGATCACATCCCATGAGGAAAAGGGCCATGGGTTCGCGAAGGGTATTACCTTGATGGTCCACTTGGATAATTGAGATGCACTGAATGTTGGTATTGCATGGACATTATTCACGCATTTGCTCAATACCATATAAATTAGGGCATTGCTTATCCTATAATCAAGTACTGAAAAGCCCGTAATTACAATAGCCCTTTTGGCGCCAGTGCCCATTGTTAGTATGGGTAAATCCTTATCACTAAGTAAACCGCACTTTAATGAGTTCATTAGCGAAAATACATACTTTGGCGTCACTATGTCCGTGAGTAATGTCTTAAATGGCTCAGCTGTAAATGGCACACCTATATAGAGAATTAGGCATTTATATTGTGTACCTTCATGAAACGATGAATAGCATCCCTAAGTTTTGCAGCTACTTCCTTGGTGGTCTCGGCAACGGCATTTGGGTCTATATCCTTAAAGGTTATGGTTGATGGTTTCGGCACGATGTGTATGTGCATGTGCTCCTCAATACCTGCTCCAGCCACCCTGCCTATGTTTATCCCAATATCGAGATCCTCATAATCAATGCCCAGGACCTCGGTTATCGCCCTCGTTATCATGGTTAGCAATACTGTGCATTCCCTCAATTCTTCACTATCTAAGTCTGTTATTGAGGGGACATGCCTGTTGGGCACCACCATTACGTGCCCAATGTTGTATGGGTACTTATTCATGACTATGAAACAACGCTTACCTCTGTAAACTACTAATTCATCATCGACATGTAGATAGGCACATAATACACATCCGCTTTCCTTATTATTTGTGGACTTTATGTAAGACCACCTCCACGGTGTGAATACCACCTCCATAGCTTACTAACACGCGCTCTGCAAAAATAAAACCTTACCCGTCCCTCAATACGAGGTATGTATTTTATTTTAGAGGCGTTGGTAGATTTGATGGTTAAGATAATACACGTTAGGAAGTTCATACCACTGACGGTAAACGTCGGTCAATTAACCAGGGGCGTGGAACTTGAGGTTGCCTTGAATAGGCTTGATGATGCATTGAGCAAGGCGTTGAATGAGCTAGGCATTGCTGCTGGTGATCGTAAAATTATGCAGATCGGTATTAACGTAAGCAATGTTAACCTGGGTAATGTGGGTGGTCTTTTAATAATAGCCTACGCCTTGGTTGATGAGCATGACGAGGCTCGTGAAGGCGGTGGTTAAGGGATTCAAGGGGTTAGGTAATGGGTTATCCGTGGAATTCAAAGGCAACACCGTGATTGTTGGGCGCAGTGGTTCAGGTAAGACTAGCTTGATGGAGGCCTTGGCGTTGTTGATGCAGAGTAGGGGTGAGGAGTGGCTTGTCCTTGAGGGTAATTTATTGATAATTCATGAGCCGACTGACATTTCGTATGGACTCGATCCAAGTGGGGTTATTACGGTAGGTGTTCATTACGAGGTTGATGAGGATGGCGAGAGGCTTGGGCGTAGCATCGGTTTTGAGTTAGGTAAGGGTTCGGTAATTGGTTATTACTATAGTTATAGGCTTAGTGATTACTGGGTTAGGCAGGAGGTTCGTCTGAACGATGAGGTTGTGGCGGTTATTGAGAAGGTGGGTAATGAGGGTTTTATGAGGTATCCGGTGAATGCCAGGTTGTGCATTACCCCGACACATGTTATTCATGAGGATGCATTCATGTCATGCGATGGTGATGCGTCGAAGAGAGCCTACGCATTAATGTTCATCCTTAGAAACATGCTTAAGGATAAGTTCTATTACCTAAGTGAGGGTAGGGTTTGTTGGTGGAAGAGGGATTACGAAACGACGGTTGATCTACCAACAAACTCCGTTGGTTCTGACGGGCAATACACGGTTCATCAACTCTCAATCATAAGTACAAGGCCTGAGTATGAGGGCATCTATAACGAGGTCATGAACCTAATTAGGGAGCTAGGTATTGGGGGTGTTAAGGCTGGTTTCACAGCCCCTAAGAGGATTTCGGGTTATGTCAGGGTTGGCGATGTGTGGGTGCCGATGTACCATGCAGGTCTTAAACTAAAGTCTTTACTCCCTGTAATCGTTCAATTAATACTCACGCCGCCAGGTTCCGTATTGTTGATTGACGGGATTGACATTGGATTAACGAGCGATGATCTTGATGACGTGGTTAGGATTATCGATAATGTAGCAAGGAGGATTGGTTACCAAGTGATAATGACCAGTAGGATTGCACCAAAGTATGCCGGTGTTGATGTTGTTAGGATTTAGTATAATTTTGGTTAACCAAGATGAGGCGTGAGCGGTTGCATACGAAATAATCATACACATAGAGTCTGGATTATCGCGTTGTTTTTAACCAGTTGTTAATGGGTATGAAGGGCGATGTTATTGTTACTGTCCCCAGTAGGAACCAGTAGATGGGTAGTAGTACAAAGGCTCTACCCATACTCATACTTTCATGCACGTAATCCCTGATTAGGTATAAAACCACGAGCTCCGATAGTAGTATCGCCAGTATTAATTGGTAGATAACATCCATGGTGAATGCCTTAACAATAATAGTCATGTAAACCACGGTAGCGAAACCCACCGCGGAAATTATCAACAGGGCTGGGGGTAGTGCTATCAGGACATACATTACGAAAATCCTAAGTACGTAACCAGCCCGAACCCCCTGCCTAAGTATTAACAGGAAATTCTGCGCGTAACCCTTATTCCACCTAATCCTCTGCCTTATGAAGCTAGCTATATTTAATGGGGCTAACTCGTACACGTAAGAATCGAGGAGCCCAATCCCATAACCCCTACGTGATAACTCCAGCGACAATAATGCATCCTCAGCCAAGCTCTCGGGTATTGAGGTAACAACATCCCTTCTTATGAACAAACCCTCACCTGACAGTGGCGTTATCTTTACGGTTGTCCTGAGGAATGGTACAATCGCATTATACCAAACCAGGGATTCCAGGTACATCAGGCTTCCAAGCACCGTATTCCTAAACCTATAGACCCTAGTACCCACCGCGGCGTAGTTCTTCTCCATCATCAGCAACACCGCATTGAGCACCTGGTCCCTTGGGAATACGTCGTCGGCATCGTAAATACCCACTATAGAGCCACTAACGTGCTTCATGGCATTATTTATTGCAATGGCCTTGAGCCTACGACCTGCATTCTCGTTGATTATCACCTTGATATTTAACGAATTTAGGAACGTTTCCACAGCCTTTAATGTTTCATTTAATGTGTGCACGTCATCCCTATCAACGACCACTAAGACTTCCATGAAATTCCGTGGATAATTCTGCGATGAAAGGCTGTCTAGGGTTTTCTCGATACTCTGCCTCTTTTCTCTATAGGCTGGGATTATTATTGAAACCTTGGGTAGCTGATTAATCTGTTGATTTACTGATGATGGTCTTTCATAAGCATGGGCCCTCCTTGATATTGAGTATTGCGTTATCCATAACACCGTACCTATTAAAACTAATGCCTCTAGCAAGGTAATTGTACTAGCTAACATACTATGGGCGTTTATATTTAAGTTTATTAAGTGTTTTTATTACGGTAGACCACCCACGGAAAACCATTGATTGTAACAGGTAATATTTGCAACCGTACAAAATGAGCATTTTAAATAACCTGGAACATAAATTAATGAGTATGGATTTGAGCATTAGGATTATTCAGGATGGTGATGAGTACCAAGTGATCATTGAGGGCGAGGGGTCAACAAGAATATCGAGAGCACGAAACATAGATGAAATAATTAACATATTGAGTAATGAGATAAAGGATGCATTAACCACCAGGAATAGCACAGAAACGCTGGAACCGAGCAATTGCACATTGAGGGGTTGGTACATAAGACTACAGGTTACGAGGCTCCTTGACATATTGGCATACCTCGTTAAAAATAATTATGAGGATCCAATGAAGGGGTTGATGGATTACCTAGACTCCCACGGACTCAGTAGATCAAATTATAGGGTCATTGTACCAACACTGTCAGCCCTGGGTCTTTGGAGACAGGGCAGTTTGACGGAAGAGGCTAGGGAGTTAGGTAAGGCAATAATCGAGGGTGGTCCCGAATTACCCAGCTTATTATATAAAATAGCCATTAAGAACTGCGCACTGAGGGAGGCAATCGAGAGGCTGGCGGACGGTGTTCCTACAGATGAAGCCATTAGAGTGCTCGGATTAACTAGGAGGGATGAGATTAACTACACAAGCAACTTATTAGAGATCATAATGGGTAGTGATGAGTTTAAGTGCCTTCGTTATGTAAGGGGCATCAAAAATTACCTAAGAAGTGGCAATTGCCTTAATGACATAGAGCCAGTTAAGGGTTGTGCTATGGACCTGGTCGTTACTATATTCAATTACTTATTAAATAGCAAAGGCTTCCATATGGTCGGGCTTCTAAACGATGTTGACGTTACCGTAAACCTAAGCTCAATGAGCACGCAGATTGTTGGCGATTATGCATTAATAATGCAGGGCAATAAACCCGTGGGCGCCTTAGTCGGTGATTTCATAATCACAGGTAATAATTATGCGCCTAAGGCCAGGGAGACTGTGGATAAGCTCGAGCCGGTGAGCACGAAGCTCATGAGAAGTAATAACCTCGTATTCAGCATCATTGCGGTACCAATGGTAATAAAGGGTGAATGCTCGAGATTGAAAGTCTATGTAATGGTTGGTAACAAAATGGGCGATTGGATCGCGAGAGTTTTTGATCTACCTTAATGCAATGAACGACATTATCAACCACAATTTAACAATCACGTGATCGAGAAGACTAGACAAAACCAGGCCCGGCCTTAGCAATTAATTGTGAATAATAATGATTCTCGATAATTTCGCAATCCCACAATTTTGCCTATCTGCGAATTGTTTTTATACAATATCATAATCATATTAATCCCTAGTCCTGTCTAACTGCCTCACCTGGTACTTCAAAAGTTATGCTTTCGTAATTACCTACCTTCAATCCCTTCTTAACAATAAGCCTAAGTATATTGCCTGAGCCTAATACATAGCCCTCCCCTGCAAAATCATAATCGAGTACCTTAAAATTCGATGGGAATATCCAATTAATCTCATAATCATACTCGGCAACCTCTTCCTCATAGAAATCTTCATACTTGTTGATGCCTGGCTTAAGGGTTCCTCTGAATCGTATGTAAAACTCGAGGTAAGGTCTATCGAGGGATCCCCTGAAGCCAAGGGTTACATCAAGGACTCTAGCCCCAACCCTCTCGCCATTTATTTTAATAACCTCCTCATCCAGGAAGGTCTGCATATTCTCCATAACCACCCTCAACTCCTTTAGTAATGCCTCCCTATCCTTAATTAATCTCCTGTAATAACCACCCTCATCAAGATACTCAAAAATAGTAACTTGGTTCACGGTACCATCAATACCCATAACAAAGAAACCCTCTGCGTGAATAGGTAAGGGCTCCCTCACTACAATAACAAACCCTAGACTTAATTTATTATTATCGCATTCGTGCTTAACTCGAGCTTATTAAAAAGGGAGGATATGATTATTAAGGTTGGGGTTAGGGAGTTATGTCTCCTTTGCGTAGATGTTCACAAGAGGTCTAAATCCCATTTTATTATAGAAGTTTATGGCTATTTGGTTTTGGGTTGGGAATTCGGCCGTTATTAACTGGGCGCCCCTCTCACGAAGTATCGCTATTGCCTTATCAAGTATTTGCCTACCCAAGCCCTTACGTCTATATTCCGGCATTACGTAGAAATCAACTATGGCCCCCTCGATTGTTGGCGAGTAAAACAATCGCTCCCTAATGTCTGCCTTAAGGATACCAACGATTTTTCCAGCATCTTCGGCTACAAGGACTAGGTGATTCTTATTGTCACGAATGGCTGATATTAAATATTCCCTTGTACGCTCTGCGCAATCATTCCTAGCGCTGAATAGGGGGTCGAACTCGCTGTTTAGTCGTTTTAACCTGACCACGAGATCAACGAGGCCCTCCACATCATTCTCTCGGGCTTCCCTAATCGTAACCATACAAACAAACACCTCTGGCTAATCCTTAAAATACTTTTACCCCCAGGTTTTATAGAGGGCAATGGGTAAGCAACCACCAGTACCATTGTTGGTTAATGGTAGGAGGAGTGATGGTAGGTTACCCAATGAGCATAGGCCGGTTAGGATGGAGGTTGGTGTGATAAAGAATGCCGAGGGTAGCGCATTGGTTGCCTATGGAAACACTGTGATACTTGCCGCGGTCTATGGACCCAGGGAGGTTCCACAGAAACACCTTGAATTACCTGATAAGGCGATACTAAGGGTTAGGTATCACATGGCCCCATTCAGTACATCTGAGGGTAGGAAAAGCCCAACACCATCGAGGAGGGAGATAGAGATATCGAAGGTTATTAGGACGGCATTGGAGCCTGCAATACTCCTCGAGAGATTTCCAAGGACTACTATCGATGTTTACATAGAGGTTCTACAGGCAGACGGTAGCACCAGGGTGACTGGGATATCCGCCGCATCGCTTGCCCTGGCTGACGCAGGTATACCCATGAGGGATCTATTGGTTGGTGTTTCAATAGGTAAGGTTCAGGGCACGATAGTCGTAGACCTAAACCAACTCGAGGATCAATATGGTGAGGGCGACATGCCCTTCGCAATAATGTACGGCCGCGGCCTAATAACCCTAATGCAAGCTGATGGTGAATGGTCACCTAGCGAGGTTACTCAAGCCATTGACTTGGCGTTTAAGGCTGCTGAGCAGATATATAAGCTTCAAAAGGAGACCCTTAAGGGCAAGTACGTGGAGGCCTCGACACTTTAATCCCTTAAATGAACACTACCAAGTAAAGGGACTAAGTTGGGTCTTTTAAGAAACAAAATAATTAAATAAAGACCCTTGGGTTACATGGATTTGATGCTGAGCGTAACACAGGAAAGAGGCGTTATTCCGAGGCTTAAGCAGGAGATTATGAAGAAGATGGTGGAGCAAGGTGTTAGGATTGATGGTAGGGGTTTGGGTAGTTATAGGGAGTTGAGCATTAATGTGAATGTTGTTAAAACGGCAGATGGAAGCTCCATAGTATCTCTCGGTAATACAAAAGTAATAGCTGGAGTTAAGGTCGAGGTGGGCAAGCCCTTTGAGGACACGCCTGATGAGGGTGCGTTGATTGTGAACCTCGAAATAGCACCAACCGCATCTCCAGACGTGGAGCCAGGACCTCCTGATGAAAACTCCATAGAGATAGCCAGGATAGTCGATAGGGCAATAAGGCATAGCGGCTTTTTGGATTTCAAGTCATTGTCAATAGTTACAGGCAAGCATGCCTGGTTCCTATGGGTTGACATTTACGTACTCAACCATGACGGGAACCTCGTGGATGCAGCCACAATCGCAGCTGTGGCGGCTTTAATGAGCACTGCATTACCTAAGGTTGAGCTTGACCCTGCAGGCAATATATTAAGGATTGATAGGAGTAATAGAACACAACTTTCCCTCAATATCGATAAGATGCCATTAACTATAACTCACGTAAAGATGGGGAACATAATAATCATTGATCCTACACGTGAGGAGGAGAATTTATCCGACGGGATGTACGTAATTGGTGTGGCCGGTGGTAATGTGGTAGCTATACAAAAGGTTATTGGTGCGTTCACGAAGGATGAAATTAATTATATGATCAATGATTCCATTAACCAGTACTTTAAGCTTAAGGATTTGATTATAAATGCCATGAAGAATCCATCAACGGAACTGAGGCTCTAGGATCTGTAATCAGCGGTCTCATCATAATACTCAGCGCTGCAGTACCGTCTTCACCAACGCATCATTATTATTAAGGTTAATTAATAGGGTTTGCGCACTGTATCCAATGGCCAATGTCGGCGCTAGGTTTGAGGATTATGTCGCTGAGTTGTTAAGTAGACTTGGGTATAAGGTTCTTGGTAGGCGCGTTAAGGTTGTTGTAAATGATGTGGAAGTCGGTGAGGTCGACATCGTTGCTGAGGACGGTTCTGGCGTTAAGTACGCTGTTGAGGTTAAATCAGGAAAAGTAGACGTTAGCGCTGTGAGGCAGGCCTACGTTAATGCAAAGGTCCTTAACGCAAAACCCCTAATCGTATCTAGGGGCTTTAGTAATGATTCTAGTAAGGCATTGGCAGACGAGCTGGGGGTCTCTGTGATAAACCTTGAGGAGGCCGTGGTGTTGACTGTGGATGAATTAAGGACTGTCGTGGAGAACGTGATTTATGAAGCAATTGGTGATTTGATAAACACAATGTTTACCCTGGCAACAAAGTCGTGCGATCAAAGGGTTAGGTCGATCATGGGTGCGATACTCGAGTGCGGTGATTGGAATTGCGTGTGTGCAAAGCTGAATGTTGGTGGTGATGATTGTGGTGCCCTAATAGGTGACGTTAAGAGGGAGTTAGGCCTTGGTAACTTATCATTAAGTAAGTTAAAGACAGCCATCAGGCTTTATAATCTGGTGGCGTTATTGATGAACTCCTGCAATAGGGAGGAGATTAGAAACTAGAAAATAAAATACTTAATTAAGTCCCCCATAATCATTTAGGTTAATGAAGATCGATGACTTACTAAGGGCTTATAAACCCGTATGGGCCATCGACCACGCACGAGCTCTAGCGGAGTGGGATTTAGAGGTTAACATGCCTACGGAGGGCGCCTCCGCACGTGGTGAGGCGTTGGCGCATTTAACGTTAATACGCAGGGAGTATCTACTCAGGCTTAAAGATTTGGTTGAGAAGTTCGAAGGTTCAGGGGATCTCAATGATGTTGAGAAGGGAGTCATAAGGGTTCTAAAGAGGGAGTTGAAGTACTACACGTCGATACCCCCGGAGATACTTGAGGAGTTGGATAGGACTACGACAAAGGCCGCGGTTGTCTGGAGAGAGGCTAGGAGGGAGTCGAATTTCGAGAAGTTTAAGCCGTACCTAACAAAGATTGTTGAGCTGGAGAGGGTTATTGCGGATAAGCTTGGTTACGAGGGACACCCTTACAACGCACTCCTGGACCTTTATGAGGAGGGTTTCACGGTAAATGATGCCGACGAGGTCTTCAATAAATTGCTCCCCAACCTAAAGTCGATTTTAGATAAGATCAGGAGTGAGGGTAGGTACCCCGATAAGCACCCACTTGAGGATGTGGCTTACGATGTGAACGTCATGAAAGCAGTCAACGAGGAGTTATTGAAGATTCTGGAGATGCCCGTGGGCACCAGGTTTAGGATGGATGTTTCTGCGCATCCATTCACCATAGGAATGTCCGTGAATGACGTAAGGATAACTACCAGGTATGAGGGTAAGGACTTCAGGGCGACAATGTTCTCGGTAATACACGAGAGTGGCCATGCAATGTATGAGCTAATGATCGATCCAAACCTCGAAATGACACCGGTTGGGCGTGGTGTCTCAATGGGTGTCCACGAATCGCAATCGAGGTTTTGGGAGAATGTGATTGGTAGGAGTAGGGAGTTCGTCCACATAATATATCCACTACTCAGGGAGAGGCTTCCGTTCCTTAAGGATTACGGCGAGGAGGATGTGTACAAATACTTTAACATAGTTAGACCAAGTTTAATTAGGGTTGACGCTGATGAGGTGACGTACAACTTCCATATTGCTCTTCGATACGAAATTGAGAAGGGATTAATTGCGGGTAAGCTCGACGTGTCTGACTTACCATCCCTATGGGATGACTTCATGGATAGGTACCTCGGCGTTAGGCCTAAGAATGATGCTGAGGGTGTCCTACAGGACATCCACTGGTCCCAGGGATCATTCGGTTACTTCCCGACGTATACCCTGGGCAACGTCATCGCCGGCATGATCTACGCGAAGCTGCCCGAGCTTAGAGATAAGGTGGCTGGTAGGAGGTTTAGCGAGATTAAGGAGTTCCTGAGGGACAAGGTTTGTAGGTACGGTGCGATATACTCACCCAAGGAGTTGTTGATGCGTTCGTTTAATGATGCCTATAACCCCGATTACCTACTTAATTATCTACGTGAGAAATACCTGGGTTAAGCAACTGCATTAAAGGGTAGTTTCAATTTTCATTTTAAGTTTAAGGAGTGCGTTCGTGAGTGAAGGTAATGTTAATGCCGGGTTAATTGGGCGTTAAGGGGAGGTTTCAGGTCCGTGAGAGTCCACGAAAGACTTAAAAGTTACGATTACTACTCGGTAAAGTATGAAGGTTGATATTGAGGAGTTGAAAAGTAAGATAAAGCCAAGGTTAAGGCCAATAATATGGCGTGATGAGGACAACACACTAATACTGCTTGACCAGAGGAAGTTGCCGTTTGAGGAGTCTTACGTGGAGTTGAGAGACCCTGTATCCACTGCGGATGCCATTAGGCAAATGATAGTTAGGGGCGCACCCGCAATAGGTATAACCGCCGCCTATGGCATGGTACTCACCATAGCCCACGGCAGTATCTCATCATTAGATGAAGCCCTTAAGGAGCTGGCTAGAGCTAGGGATGTATTAAACGCAGCTAGACCTACGGCCCAAAATCTGTTTTGGGCGACTGAAAGGATTTACCGCAGGGCTGAGGATGCTGTACATAATGGTAGGGCAAAATCCATTAAGGAGTTACTTGAGGAGTTGAAGGCAGAGGCCAAGGCCGTGTTTGATGAGGAGTTTGAGGCTGAGCTTAAGATGGGTATTTACGGCCTTGAGAAGATAAGCGATGGAGATGCAATACTCACCCAATGCAACGCGGGCGGTTTAGCAACAGGCACGGGGATAGGTACCGCAACAGCACCCATTAGGGTGGCACACGCATTGGGCATTAGGGTATCTGTAATAGCCCCTGAAACAAGGCCGTGGCTTCAAGGTGCCAGGTTGACGGTTTATGAATTAATGATGGATAACATACCGGTCACCCTAATTGCAGACACGGCTGTTGGTTACGTGATGTATAAGGGCATGGTAAACAGTGTTATGGTTGGTGCAGACAGGATATTGAGGGATGGTCACGTCTATAACAAGATTGGCACATTCAAGGAGGCGGTAATTGCCCATGAGTTAAATATACCATTCTACGCAATCGCCCCTTCATCAACCTTTGATCTCAAGAGTAGGGTTGAGGATGTGAAGATTGAGGAGAGGGATCCTGACGAGGTTAGGAAGATCAGGGGTGTACCAATAACGTTGGATAACGTTCCTGTCTATAACCCCGTATTTGATGTGACACCACCTAAGTACGTAACCGCGTTAATAACCGAGAAGGGGATAATCTATCCACCCTTTGAGAAGAACGTGCCTAAGGTATTAGGTGTTCAATAACCACTTCAGTGAAATTCCAAGCCTACTTGCATACTCACGGTAAATACTCACTAACTTACCATACCAACTTGATAAGCCACTTGGATCTGTTGGGTAGCTCTCATATAGTGATTTAGCCTCATTCATATACCTCAATGCTAGCCTTAGCTTAGCTGCCACGTCGGGGACCTTCATTAAGCGAAGACCAATCTTTAACTTATCAACAAGGGAGAGCTCTAATGAACCCTTCTCCGAGATCTCCAGAACCTCATCCTCAGTGAGTAAGCGTGCTCTTAAACCCCTATTTAATTGATCATTAGTTAGTGTCTGAAGCATCAACCTAAACACATCCAGCATTGCCTGCTTTATACCGTAAGCCCTTAAATACTCAATATTGTACCTCCACAAACCCCTCATTGAGTAATCACCCTTTTCGAAGGCCTCGATTACGGACTTTGACGCAAGCTCGGCAGAAAGTAGGGCAGGACCTATGCCACCACCGTGAACAGGGTTTACGGTTACAGCAGCGTCACCCACCGCCAGGAATCCATCAGCCACAAGTGAGGGTAATGGTCTGCGTGTCGGTACAATACCACCGCTTGCATGTATTATCTTTCTACCTTTCACGTACTGGCTTGTGGCTAGGTACTTATCGTAATTATGCCTTGGATTTAACCCCTGCTCCTCACTAAGCTTACCCCAAAGCCCTAGGCCTATGTTCATGGTGTTGCGGCTCTTTGGGAACAACCACCAATAACCACCAGGTGCTATGTTCGTATCTAGGTATATCCTTATGTATTCAGGTCTCTCTATCTCATAATCAACCTCTATGATTTCTCTATATGCATTCGAGGCATCCTCAGGCAATAATGGCTCGGAAACCCACCATTCACGGGGCAACCTACTCCTAACAACTGCACCAACCCCACTTGCATCAATAACAACCTTTGCTCTGAACTCCTCCACAGTGCCGTCAGGCTTCAAAACCCTAACCCCTGAAACCTTCCCATTCTCTATTATTGGTCCCTGAACCTTATACCCATCGAAAACCTGGGCGCCAGCGGATTCAGCCTCACCTATTAGCCATTGGGCCCACCTCGCCATGTCAAGTCCAAAACCCTTACCAAGTACTACATATCTCACGGAAAGATCGGGACTGTATAACTCAGCGCCCTCATACCTTATGGTGAATACCTGGCTCGGTGGCTTAATAACCATCCTCTCGATATGATGTATGCCTATTGCGTCACCGGTTGTTTTGAAAACCTTATCTCTCTTCTTCATTTCCACGAGGGCGACATTAAGACCTGCCTTGGCAAGTAAATAGGACGCATAAGAACCGCCGGTGCCGGCGCCAACAACCACAACATCGAAATTACCCATCCTGTAACGAAGCAGTACTAGGTATTTTAAAGATTAAGGGCTTAGCAGTAATTACTTACTTGATTGGTAATTGTAAAACCTCACCAGGCTTCAATACGTAAACCCTCACATCAGGTAGCATGGATTCTGCCAACTCCTTAAACTGGCTCGGGTCCTGCTTAATGTCAGGGAATGTGTTGTAATGCATCGGTATTACAGCCCTCGGCCTCAGGAGAGTCAATGCATAGGCGGCTTGTCTAGGATCCATTGTGAATAGGCTGCCTATTGGTAGCATGGCTACGTCTATCTTGAACAATTTACCCAACAAATCCATTTCGCTGAATAAACCAGTATCTCCCGCGTGGTATATCGTAGCCTCAGGAGCCTTTATTATGAAACCAACAGGAACACCCTTACTCGAGCTGTGAAGCGCCGGCGTTACGTAAACCTCAATTTCGCTTGTAAGCTTGACCGAGCCGCCAACATTCATACCTATCGTGTTCTTAACACCCTGTTCCCCAAGGTAATTCACAAGTTCGAAGACGCCGATAACGGTGGCGTTGGTCTTCTTGGCTATATCTACCGTCTCCCCAAGGTGATCGAAGTGGTCGTGAGTCACCAGGATATAGTCGACATGCGTTATGTCATTCAGAGTTATTGGTGATAGTGGGTTGGATATCCAGGGATCTATCAGTAACCTCTTCCCACTTAACGAAATCTCAAAGGCAGCGTGACCGAGCCATTTAATGTAAGACTGCGCACTCATCAAACCAAACCTAAGTATACGCATAAATAAGCATTACATTATCGTAACCTTCGAAATCACCTCTTTAACGTGAAGAGGAGCTTGATAGCCCTCGTGTGTGGTGCATATATCATGATGTCGCTTGGTGCTATACCGTACTTACTCGTTAATACCTTGATTACTTCGGAAATACTGTTAAACCTGATGGGCGACTCGAGATAAATCTTTATGGAAACCTCTAGTCCCTGCTTAGAATCCCTAACACTAACCCTGGTGTACCTCAACGATTTAACCTCAAGGCTCTTAAGTACCCCATCAACTAAAGCCTTTAATTCACGCTGTATTAATGATGATTTCATTACCACAATTATTAACTGGACATATTAAAAATTAATCGGTCTCCGACGTACCACTCAATCCTAACCTCAGGTTAATGTAGGATATGGAATCCAGGGAGACGCTGAGGCTTACTAGTTATATTACTTATTACTTAAGGAAATCTAACAATGATCTATTAACGTACTTACTGATTAATTGCTCGAGCGTGTAGGCATTGTTTAAATCGTCAGGCTTGATCACAATGCTCGATTTGCTTGTGACTGGTATGAATCGCCAATCATCACCCTTAAACTTAACCGCAATGTAGGCATGACCCCTAGCCCTCTCCGCAAACTCAAGTAGCTTTGACACCTTCTCCTCCTCAATCCTTATTGGATTTCTCTCAGATCTATACTTGACCTCCAGGACTAACACGAAACCTGGTCCCATGGCAACAATGTCCGGGACAAACCTCTTCCTAACACCGCCACCGGATGAACAGCCCCTAAGGACGGCTAAACCCATATCCCATAACTTATTTGCCAGGTTTCTCTCATGTGCGGAGCCCTTTCTCTTGGGTATGCTCATCTAATCAACCCTCAACTCCCTAATGATATCAACATTTGGGCAAAGAAACATGCATAGAGGACTTTGTGAAGAAGTACAAAGGTCGCAATTGGATGAAATACTAACTTCACCATTTAAGCCACCCTTCACCATACTATTGTACATCTCCGCTAACTTGGCATCGTACGTAAATACCAATCTAGAGCGCATTAATAAATCAATGCTGCTTATTGAGCGATCCCTAATTAATACGTACAAATCCCCACCAGACTCTATATAGTCCAAAAGCCAATTAATTACAGGTTTCGGTAGTTCCTTGGGGACTACCTGTGCTTTATCATTAATAATAGGATCTATGAATAACTCACTGGGTAAATCAAGCAGGTGGGGTTTTACATCAACGAACTTCATCAACGCATCTAGGGTAAGGCCAACAATAGTGTTTGAAAACTCCATCACGTATTTAAGCCATAATGTGCCGAATCGTGAATTCATTATTATCACGACCCTATCGAAATTATCAGAAATCCTTGGAATTCCCGGGCTCGTCCTATCCCGGGTTCTCACTATACCAATTACCTCCTTACCCAAGGACTTAATCTTTCTAGCAAACCTTTGATCAACCTCGCCGTTTAACTCAATTGCAAGTTTACTCGTGAAAACCAACCTAGGTAGATACCCAGCACCCTGGTTTATTATCGGAACCGCCTCGGGCAGCATTGTTAGACCTCCTCCTCTTCCTTACTAACCTCCTCGTACAAAGCCCCTATGTCCTTAAGGACATCGTGTATCTTAAAGACCGCGTCCCTAACCTGAACCTCCTTTTTGGCACCCGTGCACACTATCTTTCCTGAACTAAAGATGAGTAGCACGACCTTAGGATCGTCCATCCTATAAATCAATCCGGGGAATTGTTCGGGTTCGTACATGGAATTCTCAAGCATGAGTGCGGACTTCTCGATATCAACTTCGGCGTGGAGATTGCCTGAGGCAACTATGTTTTGTACCTGGATCTCTGGGGTTAATGGTACGTCGGCGCCATGCTCATTGAGTAACCTAACGAGCTCTTTAACAGCCCTCTTAAGTTCATTCTCACTCTTAGCACCTGTGCACACCATCTTACCCGTCCTAAATATTAGGGCTGAGATCTTGGGCCTTTGTAGCCTGAGTATTAAACCGGGGAATTGCTCGGGGTTATACTCAGCCGCCGGGAGTCTCTCGGCGAGTTTGTCTAGGTCTAAATCAACACCAAGGTTAACCGTGGCGACAATATTCTCAATGCGATATGTGGGATTTGGCATTACTCATGATTTAAAAAACTACTTAAAAAGCCTTTCCAATAACAATACACTACTTATTTCTAATAATATATGCGATGGTAGAGACTAACCCAGCCCTGGAAGGGCGAGGCTTCCGTTAAGTTTATAAGGAATTATGTGAGAGGCTGTGTTGACCTATATGGGTGGTAAGAAGAAGCCAACCTTATCCCAGTTAGCTAAGAAGCAGGAGAAGCAGCAGGCGGCGCCAGCGAAGCCTACGGGTAAGGGTAAGAAGGCAGCTGCGGAGGAGAGGCAGGTAGTTAAGGCGTCCTTAGTCGATCCTAAACTACTTAGTGATGTTGAGAAGGAGGTCACCAAGTGGGAGTACGTTACACCGTACCTCGTAGCCAACAGATTTAATACTAAGATGAGTGTGGCATACCAAGTCCTGAGGACCTTAGCCAGTAAGGGATCGCTGGTGTTGATCTCGAAGGGCCACAGGACCGAGGTCTATGCACCACCAAGCAGACTCAAGCAACTAGGTATGTAATCATGAGAATAGAGTGTCAAGCCTAACTTTAACGAGGTCCTTAGGTAAATCCTTAACTCTATTAACAACCCCAGGTTCGACGATCTCTATTAAACCAACCCTCCTAAGTGCACGCAGGACATTATCCTCAATCCTCAAAATACTCTCATTAACACCACCGAATTGCTTCGCAATATCCAACTTAAGTCGCAACTCGCCAACGCTCCAATACCTCGATAGGTACATCAACATCGCAAGAGCAACCTTCAAGGCCTCCTCCCTATTTTGTGAGACCTCATCATAAATTGCATTTCTTAATATTGATAAGAAGTTGTCTGCGGTGACTGAGGAATAATCGATGAGTCCTTCACTCTCAATTCTATCTTGTTTTTCTACCTCCCTAGTCCCGCCTTCCTCCGTTCCCTTAGCCTCCTCGATCTCCTCATGGGTCTTACCGCCTTCCAATTCCTGGTCTTGCTTAGGCTCTGTCTTCTCTACAGTAATCTCTATCCTCTCCTCAACCTTAGCCTCACCCTGCTCCTCCTTAGTACTGCTCTCCTCGCTTAAGGCCTCGAGGATATTCGTACTTTTACCACGCCTCTGCCTAACCTGGCGCTTGGTTGTTACTGCGGTTTTTGTTGACGCGCTTACCTCTATGTAGGTTGGTATTGTTAATTTAACATCATTATTACCAACCCTCAAAACCCCAATCACATACTCACCTGATGTCTTAAACCTCTTTTCTCGAATTAACTCCCTAATTAGGAGGTAAAGTAGGGCGTTTCCGACCTTATTGGTTGATGACCACTTCAATAAATCCTGGTGGGTAACCCTCTTACTCTTAATTATGTATGTCCCTAATGACACCTTTAAATCCTCAAAACTAACCACAAGTACTTCTTCGGAAAGAACTCTTTTATACTTACTCCCAAGGTATTAGGATTAATGGGTGAAGGGTTTGATGATTTTAGTAACATATTAATGAGGCCGAGAAGGGTTCGGATACTTAGGTTATTGATTGAGCAGGGTACAATGAAGATATCCGACATAAGGAGGATACTGAATGCGCCGGCCTCGTCCGTGTATTACGACATTGAGATTCTAAGGGCTAATGGGCTCGTTATTAAGGATGGATCTTACGTAAAGATAACGAGTAAAGGGAGGGAATTGGTGGAGAGGTTAGACGGTATCCTAGGTTCTATGCAAGAGAGTAGGAGGAGCAGAACTGAGGAGTTGGCAGATATTCTACTTATGAGGCCGATAGTGATAAGCATATATAGGCTCGGCCCCACCATGGTCTTTCTATACTCAGTGATAATAATAGTTCTAGGGTTAGTCATGGCCTTCATGCAGGGTTATGAATTAATGCTGCTCGTCTTTGTGGAAGGCATAAGTTTCATGCCTGTCAGCATAACGGTAATTTCCGTGTTGGCATACGTGGGTATAGCATTATTTATTTATAAGTACCTGTTAGGTAATGAGATTATTGATTTAAGATTACTAAGTGGGGTATTTGCCTCGTTAATACCCACGTCAATCTACCCAACAATAATGGCATTGATAACGCCCTGGATACCACCCCTACCGCTCTCAATAATCGATGCATTACTAAAGGCCCTACTACCACTGGCGAGCCTAATTATTCTAGCCACCGTATTATCCATGCTCTCAGGAAAGCCCATGGAGTACTCACTATTATTCGAAACACTACTCCTCCTAATACCCTCGGTAATCATATACATAGCGATCTTTAGGTAGTGGCATGAGATTGATAATCCTAGATAATGTATATCCACCGGCTGAGGACTCTTGGCAAACAGCGGAGGTGCTTGGGTGGGTTTTGGAGAATTACGTAGGGGGTAGCGGCACTCTGAGGATCATCGATGTTGGGTCTGGGACGGGCATCCTGACATTAACCGCGATAGAGAAAGCGGTGAGTAAAGGCATTAATGCGTGGGTGATCTCTATCGATTACGATGTTAATGCATCAATAAACACGAGGCTAAACCTGATCAATAATAGGCTGTATAGTTATGCCGATGTCCTATCAACGAGAACATTAGATGCGATAAAAAATAACGCCCGCCTTAAAGTAATTGTAAGTAACCCACCCTACCTACCTGGTGATTGGCTTGAGGATTGGAGGGTTTTTGGTGGTTCTCAGGGTAACGAAGTAATTAAGCAAATCGTGAATTATGCATGTGGTAACAGGGTTGATATTGTGGTTTTAACGCAATCGTCATTGTCTAATTGGGAGGAGACTGTTGAATTAATGGGTATGTGTAATTATAAGTTGGTGGTTGTTAAAACGAGTCATTACTTTTTTGAGGATATTATAACTATGGTTTTTATCACAAGCTGATCTGCTCGATCGAGAGGTTGAGTAATGCCTCACCTACGTCAGAGGCGTACTCGGCAATTCTATATATGCTATCGAGGATCAATCTCGCAGAGGCGGCGGCTTGTGTAGATATGTTGTAGTTTGTTAGGTTTGTGTCTAATGAGTCTACTGCTGACCGTATCTCGTACTTCACGGCATCGATTATGTAGTTAATCTCCTTAACGTCAGGCTTCTCTATCATTGCCTTACCCACGTTATTCATTATCATGGAATCCTTACTGAGCAACTCACTAAACCTCTGCCTAATCTCCTGCGGCATTAACAATACATACTTATCACCAAGATTCAGAACCTCCCTAGCTATCTTCACGGCATGGTCGGCAGCCCTCTCGAGAGACTTATTAATTATGGCGTACTCAATTATACTCCTTGGGTCCTGTAAGCCAGAGAGGCTAAGGGCATGCTTACTAATCAGTATCCTCTTTAACTGCCTATTTAGCAACCAATAGAACTTATCAACCTCGTTGTCTCTCTCCACGATGTCCGTGGCGATTGCCTTATCCCCATTCTCTATCGGGGTTCTTAAGTCATCGATCATTCCGACAACGGTCTTCACGAGCTTCACGAGTATATCCCTAATGTTTATGTCTGGGACGTTGACCAGGTTCTGTATTACTAGGGAGTTCCTACCCTCCTCAATAATCTCGACACCGGTTAACTTCCTCCGTACTATATCCTTAACCTGCCTCTTAAGGTCTAGTGTTGTTATGTCGAAGTTGAGCTTGAATATGTCGTAACCCGACAGGTAATGGGCCAACAAAACCCTCTCTACGTGGTCAATGTTTGAGAGGTCCTGGTTAACACTTATTGATGACTCAAGCAGTGGTGCCTTAACCATCTTCTTAGGCACGACCAGCAATGAGAGGTCTGGCTGTGGTATGACCAAGACCTCATCACCAGGCTTTAGATCCACCTGCCTAGTCCACTCCTTGGGTAGCGACACTATTAAAGTTGCGCCGCCGGTTAATTGCACCCTCCTGGTCTCCGGTTCAAACTTCACTATAGACATCAGGGCATAATAATTAGACCCCTATAAATACCTTATCCTAATAAATTAATAATTACTAATCATAATTACTTATTGATTTTTAGAGGTGAAATATTCATACACATGAGCATAACTATTCTATTGAAACCTCCGTCTCGGCTATACTACCTAACTTAGGAATAATTACCTGAAGCACCCCATCCCTATACATTGCCTTGGCTCCATCAACCTTAAACCTAACACCAAGCTCCACCCTCCTATAAACCCTGAAATTGCTCAGCCTCTCAATCCTAGCCGCCTTACCCACCGTAGGTGTTGGTTGAGGTTCGGCTGCAATCTCCACATAGTTGCTGCCAACTCTAACCTTGATACTGTCCTTCTTAACACCAGGTAGATCAACCAGTATTACCACCGAGTCGCCATTATCAAAAATATCGATGGGAGGCTCCCTGGTCATTAACCTCGGATCTATCACGGCCGCTAACTTACTAATTAGCTCATTCACACCAGCCTCCACCTTACCTAACCCAACCGCCACATCTGTTGCGTTTTGCTCAAACGTCATGATTAGGAGGTATGCTATGTTTAATAATTATCCAACGCATTAATTAAGTGGTACTCCATAAATAAAACACAAATAAATACGGGTCTAAATAACGAGTGCCTCCTTAATCAAATTACCCGTTACGAACCTCTGGGGTAGGAAGGGTCTCATCAATGGGTCCATGACTCCATCCACCATGTACTTCACAAGCAACTCAGCGGCGTAAGGCCCAAACATGAAGCCATGTCCAGAGAAGCCAGATAGCACATACACACCCTCAGGCCAACTATCCAGTCTACCCATTATGTGGCTATGGTCTGGTGTCATTTCGTAGTAGCCGGACCAGATCCTCATGACCCTGATATTCCTGAGACTCGGTATTAACCGAACGACCTCCCTAGCCCAGGAAGTGAGCCAGTTGAGCGTGTTTCCGTAGGGCAGAAAGCCCTCGCCATCCTCAAGCTCCACACTACCCAACACCTCGCCCCTCATGGTCTGTCCAACGTAGAAGTTCGTCTCCGTATCTATTACATAGGTGTTTATCAAGGGTCTTATTGGTTCTGTGATCCCTATCTCCCTCCTCACGGGCCTTATTGGGACATCTATATTCAACAGGGACTTCATGAGCTCACCAGTCCATGCGCCTGCCGCGAAAACAATGCTCCTAGTTCTCACGAATGCGTTACTTGATGAAGCATTAACAACCCTACCTGACTCAATGCCCACGCCCCTAACCTCTGAATACTCAAGTATATTAACGCCGAGATCTAGGGCTTTTGTGTAGTAACCCATGACTATATAGTCGTGGTGAAAGGCGCCATCCTGCGGGCCAAAGACTGCACCAACTATACCCTTGGTATTTATGTACGGGAATCTGTCCTTAACCTCATCCACGGTTAGTATTTGCACAGGTATGCCCAGTGGCTTCCACAATTCATTATTAAGTTCCTCATACCGCTTAAGGACCTCCTCACGCCTAACTAGCCATAAATACCCAGGTCTTTCAAAGATGCCATTCCAACCAAGCTCACCACTGAGCGACTCCAGCCTCTTGATAGCTTTGATCGCGAACTCCGTGTTCTCCCTATTCCCAAAGTGAACTCTATACCTACCAGCGTTCCTCGTGGAGCTACCACCACCCACGTAGTTCCTCTCAAAGACAACAACGGATAAGCCTCTACGGGCTAGGTAGTAAGCCGTGGCTAAACCAACAATGCCTGCACCAACAACCACGGCATCGGCAGATAGGGTTATTAATCCACGACCCTCGCCCATCATTCACCACCCACCAGCGTTGCCATTGGTATCGGCGCCTCTGGAAACCTAATCCTTGGAATACCAAACTCACCCGGCTTCTTCTGATAAATGAAGCTTAGTATTAGGTTTGTACTCATAAGGCAGAACTTGCCCTGGCACGGGCCGGTGCCTAAACCAACAACTCTCTTAATCCTCTCCATACTGGGTAGCTTAAGCGATTTGTACTCCTCCTCCTCACCATGAAGCACCTTAACCCTCACCTCCCTACCATGCATAAGCACCTTAATCCCCTCGAGAACATCGCCAAGGGTTACGTCTTCGCAGAAGCAAAGGTACTGCTTATCTGCGACCTTTATGGCCCCCTCAACATCCTCTGTGGTGCCTGCTGCAGCCCACATCGGTACGTGGGTGACGTTAGGCTCTGCGTAATAGCCTGTACCATGAAGTCCCTGCTCAAACCTAAGCAACGCATTGTAGTATGATGAGTTCGTATTAACGAGATCCCTCTTGAACTCGGCAACCTCCCTATCTAAGTCATCCTTCCCAACCAACCCCTCCCTAGCCCCAATACTCAACGCGGTAACCCTCGCCTGCCTAATCACCAGGAATTCCGGTAGTAATCCGCCGGCATCACCAACCACGTAGATATTACCTAAACCTAAATCGCCAGTGAAGCCCCTCCTTGGAACCAAGCCACCCATCTCTGGGGCATACACTATGGGGGCGCCTAGTTGGGCTGGTAGGTCTATCACGGGTAATCTAGCTGCACTAACCACAGCATTGACAACAACCTCCTCCCTCCTCCTAACCTTGGCCTTCCTACCCCTAAGGTTCTCAAGCACAATCCTTAAGCCATCCCCAGTATCCTTAGAATCAACGATATTCATACCAATAAGCACCTTCACACCACTCGAACCAACCCTATCCCTATACAAGTCGCTCCTGATTATTGCAGAGTTATCGCCAAGGTAAACCTCAATACCCTGCTGAGCAAGGTTCATTGCAACCCTAACACCCCAATCATCACTACCCCAAACCAACAACCTCCTCGGCCTATAACCCCACCACTTAACAAGCTTAAGTGCTGATAAGCCCGTAATCATGCGCGGCGTGTTATTGCCAGGAAAGACAAGGGGTACCTCCCTAAAGCCCTGGGCGAGCACTAAGTACTTATAACTAAATACGTATAGTTTAGTGAAGTCCCGGGAATGACCTGTAACGGAATCCTCAAGGAATCCATCAAACACAACACCCCTATACACAGTCACTAGATTCTCAACTTCCCTACCCAATTTGTTAACAAACTCATTACCGCGTCCTAACTCCCTGATTTCCACATCATCGACTATGAGGTGGCCACCAAGGTAGTCCTCACCCTCAACGAGGACAACCTTAAAACCAAGCTTCGCTAATTCCCTAGAGATTGAAAGACCTGCCAAGCCTCCACCAACAACTAAGACGTCACTATCAACTTTCACATACTCAGTCTTTGCGCTAATGGCTGGTAATTCATCTATGGAGGATCTATTAAGGGATTCACGAACTCGCTCCCTTATAATAGGCCACAGCAGTATCAATAGGCGATTCCTAGGGAAGGAAGATGGTTTTGCCAAACCTCTCAGGATTGAGGGAACACTTGTGGTCTTCCTTGGCATTGTTGGTTTATCACCACATAGGTTGTAATAGCCCGAGGATGCCCAATAACCCTCACACCACCACTCACAGCAGAGGAAGCCCCTCGGCTCTCCATACCTGGAACTCCTCATGACGCCATAATTACCGCGACCAAGCTCCTCAGCGACCCATGGCCGCTTACTCATCATGTGGTTGTGGGTCTTGGTAAATTATAAGTTTTGTCCATACACGAAGTGCAAATTAGCATCCCTAATCCTTAATTAACGCTGGGTGTCCAGGGAGCCCAGGATACTCCTCACCCTCGCTATCAAGGTATTCACAAGCCTTTCAGCGGTTTCATCGTTAGGAACCTTACTCCTTATCCCCTCGGGATCCGGCCCATTGTACTGATACTCATGTAATTGTAAAGCCAGTGTTGTTAACTCGACAACCTCGGGCACCTTATTGGCTATTAAGGTGGAAACCTCCGTCATCCTATTTGTGGGCATCACCACGGCGATCCACTCATGGAGTGGTATGGAATACCTACCAACCCTCTTATACCCCGTGTACTTACCCCTGAGCAATTCAAGGTTGTTTAGAGCTAGGTAGGACATTGCGGACTTCCAGGCTTGGAACGCCTTACCTGCAGCATTCCTAATCAACCCCTCCTTCAAGAAAACCTCAGCCACGTCAAGCTCCCTCAAGGCCTCCTGAAGGCGGGACCTCGCTATCTCGGCGGTATTGAGTCTCTTGATCTCTATGATGCATCACCTCGAATTCAACACAACCGAACTATTTAATGCTTAGTTTTTGGTTCACCGTGACTTGGGTTGTAAACCTTTTACGTACTCATCGCACTTACTTCGGTATAGGCAGTAGTTGCATGACGGTGGTGATTCACCACTCGTTCTACGCCTAACCAATGGGCAGTGCTTGACGTAGTACTCCGGGTAACAGTTTTTGCATATGACCAGTGAATTACCTATGTATGCCACCTCCCAAAACGAAACCCTCCTACCACAAACACTGCATGTGAAGCTCACTTTCACCCACCCCTCTACCTACACCCTAAGTAGCTACTGAGTCATTAAATTAACTACTACATATATTAATTTCCCCCGCGATTGTGTAATGTTTGGTTATGACAAATGTGTTCGTCGATTGCCTTAGGATTGATGGGTCAATAAGGTGCCCTGGAGATGGTGGGTTCAGCGATGTAATGGTGTTTGGGAGACATGTTAAGCTTAGGAAGGATCACCCAGCCATAGATTTGATGGGTAGGCTAGACGAGCTAGAAGCCCTGGCCGAGTGGGGACTTGCGGAGGTTGGTGGTGAGGAATTCAGCAACATCGCCCTAATGGCCACGGCACTGAACACATACCTAGCCACCGGTGATGGGTCATGGCTCACCCCAATTAGGGATTTGATAAATAAGGTGTGTGAGGTCGATAGTAGGGAGTTGGGCTGGTTCATACCCAAGGATAGGAAGACGGCGTTCTTAAACCTGCTCAGGGTTAAGGCCAGGGAGGCCGAGAGAACCGCTGTTAGGCTTTTGGATGATGAAGATCTACCAAGCAGTAATGTGCAAGAGCTCATAGGTATGCTCAACCAATTAAACAAATACATAGCCCACCTAATATTTCTCAATCACGTGTCGGTGTTTAAGAATGTGAATGAGAAGATGAGGTCCTTTGGGGCGATGAGGTAGTATTTTGCAGTAAGAACCTTTATATAATCTAACCCAAATTGGGAGGTTGATGAGGTATACCGTGTTAATATCGATAGTGCTATTCGTAGTAACAGTCATAGTGTTGATTTACTACGCGGTTTACATAGATCATGGGCAATTCCTCATTGGTAATACAAATAAGGCGTTAGATATCCTAATGCTATCTCTCGTCGTGATTGCGGGGGTAATCACGGGCATAGTGTATTTATTTAACTCCAGAGCAGGTATTGGTGGTGATCATGTTCAAACCGTACAGTATTGAGGAGGGGAGGTTCCTGGTTAAACTAGCCAGAACAGCCGTGGAGGAGTACCTACGTAGTGGTAAGGTAATACAACCACCGCAGGATACACCACCGAGACTCCTCAAGGATAAGTATGGCGTATTCACCACGATAGAGGTGTTCATGGGTAGGGACAGGAGGGGTGAGCTAAGGGGTTGCATAGGCTTTCCAGAGGCTGTATACAACACCGCAGGCGGTGTTATTAGGAGTGCCATAGCGGCTGCCGTTGAGGATCCGAGGTTTGAGCCAATGGGTATTGATGAACTTGATAGGGTGACCTTCGAGGTGTCCATACTAAGTCCTCTGGAGCTCCTCGAACCCGGCAACCCGAGGAGTTACCCAGGTAGGATTGTGG
Organism: Vulcanisaeta sp. EB80; assembly: GCF_002078205.2. NCBI lineage: Archaea > Thermoproteati > Thermoproteota > Thermoprotei > Thermoproteales > Thermoproteaceae > Vulcanisaeta > Vulcanisaeta sp. EB80. The sequence continues at coordinate 2,996 of NZ_LCWN02000003.1, read as the reverse complement.
TTGGTAGGCACGGTATTGTGATACAGAAGGGTTATTACTCAGGGTTATTGCTGCCGCAGGTTCCCGTTGAGTATTGCTGGGACTCAATGACGTTCCTGAATGAGGGTTGTATGAAGGCGTTCCTACCACCCGATTGCTGGCTTGATGAGGATACCTCGGTGTTGATTTACGAGGCCCAAATATTCAGGGAGGTTGAACCTAGGGGTGAGGTTGTTGAGAGGGATTTGGTTGAAGAATTGAGAGGGTGCAAAAATGCCAATTCAAGTGAAGGCTGACCTACACACCCACAGCACATACAGCGACGGTAGGGGAGACCCGAGGGACGTGATAATAAACGCGTTAAATAGAGGGTTAGGCATACTCTCGATCACAGACCACAACACATTCAGGGGCTCACTAAGGGCGTTAGAGGTCCTGAGGAGCCGCGGGCTAGCGAACAATGATTTATTACTTATTGTTGGTAATGAGGTCAGGACATACGATGGGGACGTGCTAGTACTATGCATGGATTACCCAAACACTGACAATCCACCCAAATCAATACCCGAATTACTTGACTGGGCTTCCTCAAACAACTGCCTAGCAATACCCGCCCACCCATACGATATTCTTAGGCAGGGTATTGGTGATAAGGTGAAGCTATACAAGTGGCACGCAATCGAGGTGTTTAATGCCGGTGCATTACCAATAAGCAATTGGAGAGCCATGAAAACAGCACGTGGGTTAGGAATGGTCGGTGTAGCCAATAGTGACGCCCACATACCCGAACTCGTTGGCGTGGCATACACAATATTTGAGCTTGAGGATTTAACCGTGGAAAGCGTGTTCAAGGCTGTGATTAATGGGCGCATTAAACCCATTGGTAACTACCCAAGCCCAAGCTTACTCCTGAAAAGGTTCTCTTGGTCCATAAGGCGCAGGTTGCACCTCTAACTCTGTTGTTTAACGGTCTCGTCAATAAACCTCCTGAACAGTATCTTAACGAGACCACCACTCACGGGGTCCAGGTAATCCTCCGTGATTAGCATCAGTGAGTAATCATTATACCTGGTCAGGTAGAGGTACTTATCATTGTAGTACATGACCACGAAATCCGTGTTATAACTAAGGAGGGACCTCACCAACTCATCACTAACCACCTGCTCGCCCGTGTACTCCACCACCTCACCATTCTTCAACAACCCAACAAACGAAGCCCTAAACAACTCCCTAAACTCGGAAATACTAGACGGCACATAACCCACCTGGGAAAAGGGCGGATATTGGGTAGAGCACTGCCTAATCAATTGGTTGATGTATTCTCTCAACTCGCCAATCTTAGAGAGCAATAAGTCAGCCGTATCAGCCGATGACTGCTTAATAACCCTAACCAACTCACCCTCAATACCCCTAATCAGCCTCTCAATCCTATCAACATCAACCGACCTCTCAGGGCTCTGCAACGGCCTAACCTCAACGGGCCTAGTCTCAACAAGCAAAGCCCTACCCCCCTGCCCAACCCTCACCTCACCAACACCTGACCCGCTCTGCACACCTTGCTGGTTCCGCTGCAACTCACTGGGTGCTGGCTGAACATACTCAAGGCCCTCGCCTCCCTCATTACCCTCACCACGCTTGCCCCTAGCCCCTCCCCTAAGGTATCCAAACCTGTACAGTAGGGCTATGACTATGGCTACAGCGACAACAGCCACTATGACGACTAAGGACATGCCTTGGGATAGCCCAACCTGGATGAACGGCATTAGTAATGATTTTCACGAATTTATTAATAAAATTAATGCTTAATTGGGAATTGAGTGTGATCATACAAAACGCAGGATCTCCCTCAACTCCCTAATACTAATTACGCGGGGATCACCAAACACACCCTCACCCAGGAAGAATATTGTACCAACACCCGCACCCCTAGCCATATCAACATCATACCTAGAATCACCAACAACAAACACATCACCAACACCCAACCCCAACAAACCCAATAACTTAAGCAACGGCTCAGGGTCAGGCTTACCCCTACCAACATCATCACCAGCAACAAGAGCATCAATGAAGCCAAGAAGCCCAGTGACCTCGAGAACCCTAAGGGCAACATGCCTAGAGCTCGACGTAACCACACCAACCAACAAACCCCTACCCTTAAGAACCCTCAAAACCTCAGGCGCCCCACTAACAGGCCTAGCATCACCAATGAGCGATAAGTAAACCTCATTCTTAACCCTAAGCGCCACCTCAGCATTCTCACCACCACACAATAACCTGGCAATATCCAAAGCCCTAAGCCCCATCAAGGAATATACAAACTCAACAGGAGGAACAGGCAAACCAAGCCTCCTACAAGTCTCAACCCAGGACTTCGCATGTAATGGCACGGTATCCACAAGCGTACCATCCAAATCAAAAACCACACCCCTAACCACACCAACCATAACAAACACAACAAATAACAATTACCCCCAATCAATAGAGGCGCAAACCCTCAACAACACGAATTCCTGATCAATGATCTAGAATACACAACGAGTTAGGGGGCAGTTTTCCTCGTTTGCTTCGTGAGGATGAGGAGTTTAGGTTGGCTGTGATGGGGCTCCTTGGTTATGCCGACCCCAAGCCCTCCGTTGATGGACTTGTCGAAACTGTCAACGAGTTAACGAAGCTAGTCAAGGCACATGAAGAGAGGTTAGCTGGGGTTGAAGGCAATCGTGGAACTGAGGGAGCTGGCCAGGAAGGTGGTTAGGGGGTACATGGAGTACCGAGAGGTATGGCAGCTATTGAGGTACGCGAGCATTGCGGTGGCGCTCAAGAGAAATGAGACCAGTTCGCAAAGTTCTAGCTCTGGCTGACAATAACAGTCAACTCGTCCTTTAGGGCGGGGGAGGAGGTCAGAAAAGGTATATTAATTGCATTAATGAGCTACATAATGTGATTATTGATGAAACCACGATATATGTCATTGGATTCTCCATAACCATAATTGGCATGCTCGGTGGCGTCGTGTA